>NZ_JAPZQM010000723.1:0-37150 GCF_027530565.1 Microcystis sp. LE19-10.1B
AATTACTGGTGCAAGTTGGCAATCTTGTAATGTACCGCAAGTCCTTCGTCATCGCTGTGCTTATCTAAATGGTTGCCTTTTTTAACTTTTTTATTGATCTCATTAAGCATTTCTACTTATTGCAAAGGTGAGATGCTCCCCAACGCGCCCAAGCTTATGTTAATTTAATTGAACAGTTGCTCACTTCTGCTGATGATGAGGAACTCAATAAGATTCTGCAAGCTAATCAGGAATTGATTGATCCCGAATTTTTGCAGGTGATGGAAAACTATGCAACAGGGTTAGAACAACAAGGAAATAATAATCCTGTTGCTTGGTTACGGAACATAGCGCAACAGTTGGGGCAGTTTCTCAACCCTCAAGCGAGAAGTATAGAGGAATATCAGGGGTTTTTATTAGAAGTATTACAAGCAGAAGCAGAGATTAATGATGGCCGTGCTATAATAACTGACAACGATTATTATTATAAAAATATGCAGTATAAAGTCAGTCTTAAGAAAACAGAAGAAGGATATGCTGTTTGGTGTCCCGGTTTACCCGGCTGTGCTTCTCAAGGTACAACAAAAGAAGAAGCTCTCAATAATATTCAAGATGCTATTGTGTCTTATTTAGAAGTTGCCGAGGAATTGAATCAAGGTGTAGAATCTTGTTATGTGGAAGTTGAATTAAATCATGCCTAGTCTTCCCGGAATTAATCATCAACGAGCCATTAAAGCCTTTGAAAAAGCAGGATTTAGGATTGTTCGACAGGGTAAACATATTACAATGACTGATGGAGAGCATATCTTAACAATTCCCAGAGCTAATCCAATTAATGCTTATACAATGGGAACAATTATTAAAGGTGCCGGAATGTCTATTGAAGAATTTAAAAAACTTTTGTGAAAGCATCGGATTAAGGTTATGGACGAAAAACGCACCCAAGCTTATCTAAATATCATCGAGTCGTTCTCTCGAAAAAATCACAGTCCATCACATAATCAGATCAATCACAGTACAGACAATGAATGAACAACACGCCCAAGCTTATGTTAATTTAATTGAACAGTTGCTCATTTGTGCTGATGATGAGGAACGAACTAATATTCTGCAAGCTAATATGGAATTGATTGACCCTCAATTTTTGCAGGTGATGGAAAACTATGCAACAGGGTTAGAATAATAAGGATACAATAATAACCATGCAGATTGATTTAACACAAAACTTTGGGCAATATCTCAATCCTCAAGCGAGAAATATAGAAGAATATGAGGTGTTTTTAACTGTTGGGGACATTGACAATAGGCTAAGGTGTTGTTAGTATATCCAACATGAAGGCTACCGCGCTCATTTGTCGTCGCGTCATCTTGGCCCCAGACGCATTCGCAGAAGTCCCTGTCTGGCCTGTTCCCCAACCAGTTCTGCCATCGGATCATCCTTACGTCATATACTTAAAAGTAGGATAAGAAATTGTTTAGAGAGTGATCCAAAACTTTAAAGATAAAGAAGCTCAAAAAGTTTTTGAACGTAAACATTCGCGTAAATTGCCATTAGATATCCAACAAGTGGCATTGCGAAAATTGCGGATGCTTAATCGTGCGGAAACCCTGCAAGATCTTCGTGTCCCACCAGCAAATCGATTGGAACGTCTGGTTGGTGACAGGGAAGGTCAATATAGCATTCGGGTTAACGATCAATGGCGAATTTGCTTTGTCTGGCAAAACGGTGATGCTCTAGACGTAGAAATCGTTGATTATCATTGAGGTAAAATAATGAATGAAGATAAACTAATGCCAATTCATCCCGGTGAGGTTCTTTTAGAGGAATTTATCAAGCCAATGAACCTTAGTCAGAATCAAATAGCTCTGGCTCTTGGAGTTCCTGAACAATGTATTAACGAAATCGTTCACGGAAAGCAGCCTATCACAGCGGATATAGCTCTTCGGTTAGCTCGTTATTTTGATATGTCACCGCGATTTTGGCTGGGATTACAAATGGATTACGATCTGGACGTTGTTGAAGATGAAATAGGAGATCAATTGGACAAAGAAGTTGCTGTAATGACAGTTATTTGTGCAGAAAAGTAATTTGTTTGATATGTTCTAAGGCAGAAACTTGGAATATATCAAACAAATTTGGCAGCGACCCCCCTTGACAATCACGAATATTTATTGTATCACGTTAAATCATAAGGTTGGTCTCTCTCAAAAAAAATCACAGTCCATCACATAATCACATCAATCACAGTACAGACAATGAATGAACAACGCACCCAAGCTTATGTTAATTTAATAGAACAGTTGCTCGCTTGTACTGATGATGAGGAACTCAATAATATTCTGCAAGCAAATCAGGAATTGATTGATCCCCAATTCTTGCAGGTGATGGAAAACTAAGCAACATTGTTAGAACAACGAGGAAATAATAATCCTGCGGCTTGGTTACGGAATATAGCGCAACAGTTGGGGCAGTTTCTCACCCTTCGACTGGTCAATACTGGATTTAGGGCAAACGCATCTAAATTCTAGATTCCTTATCTAATAAGACTTTCAGCGTTTCAGAAAAAATCAACCATGATCTCGAAAACCCTTATCCAGCCTACCTTTCAAAAATAAGATGCGTTCCCCCTGATACTGGATTTAGGGAGATTGTATTTTTTGAAAAGCTATAATATAATTAATTATGATTATTCAGATAATATTGTTCAATGACTATGACCAAAACTAATCTTGCCAAAAATCTCAAAGAAGCTTACCGAGTTTGTAATCTTGATCCTCTAAGGGGTGAAGCTATGAAACGATATTATGTTGATTTATCAAAAGTTCGCAATACCAAAGCTATAGGTCAAGTTGATACAATTCTTGAATTTCAAGAACCTGAAAAATTTACAACAATTTTATTTACAGGTCATCGTGGCTGTGGAAAAAGCACAGAATTAAGGCGAATTCAGGAAAGATGGCAAGAAAAATATTTTATTATTTATTTAGAAGCTGATCGGGAAATTGACATTGAAGATGCGCGTTATATAGACTTATATTTAGTATTAATTAAGCAAATTGAATATGAACTCAGACAACGAGGAATTAAGTTTGATGATGAACTTCTGGGTAATTTTGAAGCTTGGTTTAAAGATATCACAGAAGAAACAGAGGAAACCGTTGAGAAGTCTGTGAGTATGTCGGGAACTTTAGATGTTAGTTCCTCTCCCTTTCCTATTCCTTTTGTAGCTAAATTATTAGTGAAATTATTAGCACAAATTAAAGGGTCTGATAAACGTAAAAAAACAATTCGTCAAACCTTAGAACAAGATATTTCTCGCTTACAAGCTGATGTAAATTTTTTACTAGATGATGGCTTTAGAAAATTACAGCAAAAATTTCCTCAATATCAAGGATTTTTAGTAATATTCGACAATTTAGATCGAGTAACACCAGAAGTAGGCGATCATTTATTTTTCGATTATGCAGCACAGTTACAAGCCTTGGGATGCAATATTATTTATACTGTGCCAATTTCTACAATCTATTCAGCTAAAAAAGTCAATAATTTTTTCGAGAACTCTAATATTGTCCCGATGATCAATATCTACAATTTACAAAGAAATAAGCCCGATTTAGACTATCAAGAAGAAGCCTTAAAAGCTGTTGCTAAATTAATTGAAGTTAGGGTTAATGTTCAGGATATTTTTGCTAATTACGATGATTTATTAAGTTTAGCTAAAGCTAGTGGCGGTCATGTTAGACAACTAATGCAAATGATGAGAACTGCTATTACTTCAGCAAATGCAAAAGGCGGCTCTAAAATTGATAGTGAAGACGTACAAACTGCCATTAAACAAGTACAATTTGATTTTGAAAGAGTCATTCCTGATGAGCATTATAGTCATTTAGTAAATGTCTATTTAAACAAGGAAATTAATAACAATCAAATTGGACAACTTATGTTATTTAATACTTCTGCCTTAGAATATAATGGTAATGATAGATGGAACTATATCAATCCAGTTGTTGAATCTATTCAAGCTTTTAAAAAGGTATTAGAAAATGTTAGAAACTAAATCTTTCTCTATTTCTAATCGTCTATTTTTAGCAAAAAATCAGCAGAGATTAGCTGAGTTACTGACTTTTATTGATTTTGCGGAAGGATTAACTATTGGCTTTATTGAAGTTAACCGCAATGAGGAAGCTAACTGGATAGTTGAGAGTTTAATGAATAATTCTCAATGTCAAAATATACAATTTATTGTTTTAAATATAGATGATTCTCAGGTGCGTTTTTTATTAGATGAAATTTTAAACTATTTATCTAAAAATCCCCCTTTAGAAGATAAAAAGCAAGTGTTAATTATCAAAGGATTAGAAAATTCTATCGGATTTAAGGATTATCCCCCTATTTTACAAAATCTCAATTTTGTTAGAGACGCTTTTACTTATGATGTTCCTTATCCCATATTATTTTGTTTACCAAACGATACTATTACTATATTTGCTAGATTTGCCCCTGATTTTTGGGCTTGGAAATCAGGTATTTTTAAGTTTGAATCTCTACCAGAAGAAAAAAATATTGATCGTCAATTTGTGAATTTTGCTCGGGGTCTTGAACGAGATGGAGTATCAGAAACTCAAGCAAGAATTGATCTATTAACTCGATTATTTGCAGAGTATTCAGCAGAAAAAAATATATCTATGATGATAACAACTTTACAGCAATTAGGGGTTGCTTATTACCGTAGAGGAGAGTTGCAAAAAGCGGAGGAATCTTTGCTAGAAGCTTTGAATTTAAGTAATCAAATAACATCATTAGAACCGACAAAAGTAGCCACTCTTGAGACCTTGGGTTATGTATATAAGAAAGCAAAGAAATATGAGGAAGCAGAAACAATTTATCAACAGGTTTTGAATGTTTATTCTGAGCAAAAGTTTTCTCAAAAATGGGCTAAAATTCAAAATAGTTTAGGTAATGTTTATCTTGACAAGAATCAAGGCAGTAAAGCTGATAATTTAGAAAGGGCGATCTCTTGTTTTTATTCTGCTTTAGAAGTATATACCCGTGATAGCTTTCCTTCTGAATGGGCAATGACACAAAATAATCTGGGCAATGCTTATAGTAATCGCATCAGAGGGGAAAAGGCAGAAAATTTAGAGTTAGCTATTGTTGCTTATAACCTGTCATTAGAAGTATATACCCGTGATAGCTTTCCTTATGAATGGGCAATGACACAAAATAATCTGGGCAATGCTTATAGTGATCGTATCAGAGGGGAAAAGGCAGAAAATTTAGAGTTAGCTATTTTTGCTTTAAACCAGTCTTTAGAAGTAATAACCCCGACTGCTTATCCCATAGACTGTTTACAAACAGGACGAAACTTAGGGAATGCTGCTAACCTAATCGAAGACTGGGAAACCGCTATCAAAGGCTACAATTTAGCCATCGAAGCGTCAGAAATCATCCTACTAGAAGCATTAAACCCCCAACAACAACAAGAAATCCTCTCAGCCGCTATAGACCTTTATTATGGTATAGTTCAATTCTATCTCAACCTCAATAAACCAGATCGCGCTTTAGAATACGTTGAACGTAGCAAAACTCGCTATCTAGTCCAATTGCTTACGGAACGAGATATCTATCCTAAAGGTAATATCCCCCAAATAATTATTACCGAATTAGATCGCCTCCGTCGTGCCATTATTGGCGAAGAACAACGGTTAGCCATCCAAGAACAAACCCGCAATAGGGGAGAAATTTTACCCCTAGATCAACAAAGACAACCCATCTTAAATGACTATACTCACCTCAATCAATTAAAACAAGAATTAAATCAACTAATTGACCGAGAAATCACCCCCATAGATCCCACTTTTAGCTTAACTCAAAAGGTTGAAAGCATTCCTCTAAGTGAGATTCAATCCTTGATTGATCAAGATACTGCTATTTTAGAATGGTATATTGCAGGGGATAGTATTATGGCGTTTATTGTTACTAATGAGGGTTTGATCCCCCCTAACCCCCCTTCAAAAGGGGGGAATAGTGAGGTGAAAGGGGTTAAAGTTTGGCAATCTTCAGCAGAAGATCGAGAAAAATTGATTGATTTTATTAAGGATTATCGTGATGCTTATGAAAATAATAAAACCGCGTGGATTAATAATCTTAATGATTGTTTAAATCAACTATCAGAAATTCTCCACATTGATGAACTTTTAGAACTGATTCCTAAATCTTGCTCTCGTCTCATCCTAATTCCCCATTGGTTTTTACATATTATTACCCTTCATTGTTTACCCCTAAAAGATGGACAATTTCTCTATCAACGCTTTTCTAATGGTGTAGGATACGTTCCCAGTTGCCAACTCTTAAAACTGGTAAAATTATCACAGCGAGAAAACTTTACTCGTCTTTTTGCCATTAAAAATCCCACCAGAAAAGACCTAAAACCACTCTTAGGAGCAAATCTAGAAATCGAGAGAATTAGTCAAGGATTTGCTGCTGAAAAAACTATTATTATTGGTGAATCAGAAGCATCAAAGCAAACCCTAGAAAACCGTCGTCAAGAATTACAAGCATCCCATTGTCTTCACTTTTCCTGTCATGGTAAATTTGATAATGAATCCCCTAGAGATTCCGCTTTAATGTTAGCAGATCCAGATAGTAACTTAGGAGAATCAGCTAACCTAACTTTGGCAGAAGTATTTGAGAAATTTGATTTAAGAGAATGCCGTTTAGTCACACTTTGTTTTGGTGAAAGTGGTATAATCGAAAGTAATGCTAATAGTATTAGTGATGAATATGTGGGTTTACCGAGTGGTTTTCTATTTGCAGGTAGTTCTAGTGTAGTTAGTACCCTTTGGACAGTAGATCCCCTAGCAACTACGTTATTTATGACTAAATTTTATCACGCCCTTAAACGGATTTCTATCCAAGATCAAGGAAGTATTGCCATTGTTTTAAATCATACTCAAACTTGGTTAAGAACATTGAATAGTAAAAAATTAGCCAGAATTAAAAATAGTCAAAAATTCCAGCAATTACTCGATCGAGTCTTTGAGAGTAAACGGGATAGAAGAAAATTCCAAGACTTATTAGAAGCTGCGGTTAAACGTGAACCCTATCCCTTTGCTAATCCCTATTATTGGACTGCATTTATCGCTACAGGGGTTTAATCTATTGTTCCTTGAGAATACAATTAAGTTGAGGTATTCTCCCCCCTTTTTAAGGGGGGTTGGGGGGGATCACTTTGATTCAAGAATCAGGATAATTTTGACAAAATTTATCCAGTCCTTGATCCTGAATATAAACAGCAACTATAGCAGATAAAATTCCCGCGACTTGCGGAGGACACATCAAATATCCTACAATAATACCTGTTAAAGTAGGGATAAGTGCGGGTAAATATTTTTCTCGCAACTTCGGTTGACAAATAGAATCCCGACATTTATTAAGAACAATAACAAACCAACGAAAATCAGCATTATCTTCTACCCCTTCAATCCCGTTACGAGTGGCAATAGACTCAGCAGCATCTGCTAAATCTCCCTCCCATTCCTCAATAACATCAAGTGCAATTAAAGCGTTCTCATTGTCCGCAAATTGAATACGGTACTGAGCAATTTTTTCCGGTGTTAACTGCGTTGTGTCTGACATAATACCATCCTTAAAGCTAAAACCAATTTTTTCCCATTATCTCACCTTATAATCGTCTCGTCGCTAAAGTTTTTGACTTTACCGATGGCAAGTTAATCCGGTCAAGATTAGCTTAGAAGACTAAGAATAAGCGAATTTTTGGGGTGATAATTTACTTTTGTCAAAAATCATTACATATTCGCAACAAAATACACTTTTTTGAGCAAACTAATATACCATACTTAGACAAGGCGATCAATTATTTTGTCCCAAGAATTACGCGCTAAACTTATCTCCTGTTATCCCGAAAGTCAGGAAAAAGAGTAAGTCTTAATGAAGATGATTTCTGAACATTAATCAATTGAGGATAGGGAGAGGTTGCTAACGGTCAATATTGCCACCTGAATCGCTTTTTCAATGGCCTGTTGTTTGCTTTCTAAACTAATCCCTTCCTCTTTGTTTCTTTCGGCAATCACAGCACAAACACAAGCGGCAGTAAATCCATAAACCCCCGCCATTTTAAATAAAGTTCCCGCTTCCATTTCATAATTGAGAATATTTAAACGTCGATATTCTTCCGTGATTCCCTCTAAATGGCGCTGAAGATAAGGGTTAGCAGAAGACAGGATTCTTTCCTGTCCTTCATAAAAACTATCCACAGAAGCGGTAATACCTACATGATAATTTACTCCCAAAAATTGAGCCGATTTGACTAGAGCAACTGTCAAAAAAGGATCCGCCACTGCGGGATATTCCGGAGGAGCAATATCATTAGCTGCACCTTGCCTACATAAAGCCGCTTGGGAGATAATAATATCACCAATTTTTATTCTATTTTGAATTGCGCCACAAGTACCAATACGAATAATAGTTTTAATTCCCACCTGTATTAATTCATTAACCACAATACTCAAAGATGGCGCACCCATGCCACTGGTAGCCAGAAGGATTGGGGTAGAATTATCTAGATAGCCAAGATAACTATTTAATCCCCGATAATCCGATAGTAAACGTGCATTTTGTAAATAAGTTTCAGCAATATAGCGCGAGCGTTCTGGTTCCCCCGATAATAGGGTGATAGTCGGTTTTGCCGTGCCTAAATCCTCACTGCTAAAGTTGAGATGATAGGGTTTTTGGTGAGATAAGTTATTGGACATTTAAATCAAATTAAGAGCAGTTACTTTGGTTAAATAGGCTTTTAGTTATTATAACAACTTTAGGTTTCAATTAAAATTAAATATTTAATTATTGACAAAAGAGAATCAAGCTTAAGGACGACTATTGATATTAAGTTCTTGCACTAATTCGTGTACTGTGGTTGAGGGATTGGCATCAAAAGGATGTTTTTTGGCTTCATCTCTATCTTGAATAAGTTTTGCTGCATTAGTGATTGCTGTTGTCTGGTATGGCTTTAATTTTTCGTACATATCCTCTCGATTTTTTGCATATTGTTCTTTTTCGTTTAATAATTTACACTTTTTCATCTGAGTATTTAAAATTTTTGGGTATTCACTTCGGGATGTGGCAATATCCAGATATTGAAAGTGTAAAATAAACCAAATTTCAAAAGCTTCATTAGAATAGGCAATCTTGATATTGTTTTCTTTAGCCAGTCTTTCTGCTTGATTAAATTGCTCTTTAGAACAGTTATCTTTATCAAAAACGCACCAGATTTGATCAAATGAGTCATCTTTGTTTACATTATCTATAATCTTAATAGCTTTGTTGACTAAACTCAAGCTATTTTTACCTTCACCTTTCACCCTAACTTCAATTTTCTTAGGAACAGTAAAAGCCTTAAAATAGTTAACTTCAGTTTTTTCTCCCTCGCAAATAATTAAAAATCTTTTTCTTGTTTCTCTAGTCTTAGTTTGGCGACGCAAATAATCAGAAGTATTCCTATTTTTACCCATACTAATTACCAATAATTGTACTTAAATCACCAATAAAAGGTATTGCTCCATAACGACCTTGAATATAATCTTTTTCAAAGGTATTATTATTATTAATATCAGCAAATTCCACCAAAGAATATAAATCTGTTGCTCCTTGATGATTTTTTTCGGTAAACCAAATTTGATCCCTCCTCAAAAATTTATGACTAAGTAAATTAATATCGTGAGTAGTAAAAATAAGTTGAGCATTTTTGGGATTAGTTTTCTGAGAATTAAATAATTCGATTATACTTCTAGTCATTAAAGGATGAAGTCTGGCATCCAATTCATCAATTACTAAAACTTCCCCTCTTTGCAAAGTGTCTAAAATCGGTGCTGACAGAGCCAAAATCTTTTTAGTTCCATCAGATTCATGATTGTCCATATCAAAAATTTCTAACTCAATCATTTTACCTGTTGAGTCATACTTTGGATGATAGGTTTTTATGGTAGCGGACTTTATTTCACCGCTAGAGTGACTGATGATATTTCTGACAACATCCGGTAAATCTTGCGGGAGACTGTCTAAGGAAATTTTTCTGGTTTCTGTTTCTAGGTTGAGATTGTCAATACTTAAATCTAATTTTTTAATTAACTTAGTTACATCATCAATCAAATCTTGTCTATTAGAAAGATGCTCAAGCGTAATCGCTTTTAATAATTCCACATCTAACCCAGACACAACACCTAAGTGACTAAACCAAGAGACAATTTCCACCGCTAGAGAATTATTAAATTGAGCCGCTAGTGATAAAAACAGAGTATTTTTTTTTGTCAATCCTCTTAGTATATTACCTTGTTCAATATTTTTGCTATATTCTATTTTATCGCCTTGCCGATTAAAAATTTTAGTTTCACGACTTCTGGGTGTACAAAATAACCATTCGGAAACTACTCGCTTTTGAGTTACTTCAAATCCATATCTATAAGTTTTATTTTTTAGCTGAAAAACTATTTCAAAAAAGGATGGTTTATCAACAGTTTCGGTACTTAATCTAAAGTCTTCCACATCTATTTTGTCAGTGATTTGTAATTTTGCAGAATTCATGACAAACCGTCGCATAAAATTGAATGCCAGAATTAAATTACTCTTACCACTGGCATTTGCTCCATAAATAGCGGCACTTTTCAGTAAACTAATTTGTTGATTAACCTTAAAAACATTATTTTTATCAAGCTCATCATTACCGTAGGCCTCCTCTGCAGCTACCATACTGAGAGTGACTACATCTTTAAAAGAGCGATAATTGCCGACACTAAATCCGATGAGCATTGCATATTAACCCTAACAGTCTCTAAGGAACAAAGGAGACGATACTTTTATTTTATGCACTTGTTGAGCATTTGAACAAGAATTATCCTCAGAATCGGCAAACAATCACAGGAAAAAAGGTAAGGAATTGATTTCCCTTACCTAAGAATTGTACACTTTTGACAACAAATTTACACTTTTGCTGACTCTTTAACTAACTTATCCCAACCCAATTCCTTGAGGTTATTGTTGCGACGCAGGGGACGAGTAGCTAATTCTAAAATATCTCGCGCATTGGTAAAACCATGAATTTGAGCAAAAGTAAATTCTACCGACCATTTAGTGTTAATTCCCCGCGCTTCTAAGGGATTTGCATGGGCCATTCCTGTAATCACTAAATCGGGTTTTAACTCGTAAATGCGCTGAATCTGATTGTAGTTATCAGGTTTTTCGATGATTTTCGGGATGGGAACACCCATATCATTACAGGTTTTTTCTAGTAATGCTAATTCGGCTGCTTGGTAGCGTTTATCCATGTAGGGAATACCGATTTCATCACAAGTCATCCCGCAACGAATTAGGAAACGTGCCAGGGAAATTTCTAGTAAATTATCCCCCATAAAGAAGACCGATTTACCGCGCACAAGTTGCAGATAATCCTCTAAACTTTCCCAAATTTTTGCCTCTCTTTCTTCTAATCCCTGCGGTTGTACTCCCAAAACAGAACAGATTTTTTCTATCCAAGCGCGGGTTCCATCCGGACCGATGGGAAAGGGTGCGCCAATTAATTTACACTTACGACGACGCATTAAAGTGGTGGCAGTTCGTGATAGAAAAGGATTGACACCAGCGACATAATAACCTTCTTCAATTACCGGTAATTCAGTAAAACGTTTGGCAGGCAACCAACCATCAATTTTAACTCCTTGTTTTTTCAATTCTAGGGTTAAATTGGTCACAATCGGGTCGGGAACAGAACCAAATAAAACTAAAGGAGGATGGTCTTTATATTCCGATTCTTCCTGTTTAATTTCTTCTTTTTTACGTCCAAAAGTTAAGAGTTTCTGGATGGCATTCCGTTCTTCTTTTTCATCTTCGTGCTTAACTTTTTCGGGACATTTATGCACCATAGAAGCGAGGACGGTATCTTCCCCTTGGGTAAAGGCATAATCTAAACCATTAGCGCGCGCTGTCACGATAGGAATACCGATTTCTGACTCTAGTTTCGGTGCTAATCCTTCTAAGTCCATTTTGATAATTTCGGTGGTACAAGTACCGATAAAAACGATAACGCTAGGGTTTCTATCTCGTTTAATTTGTAAGCAGAGGCGTTTTAGTTCTTCGTAGTCTTTTAGTTGAGCGGAAATATCCCCTTCTTCTAATTCAGCCATAGCATAACGTGGTTCAGCAAAAATCATCACCCCCATAGCATTTTGCAGGAAGTAACCACAGGTTTTTGTGCCGATAACAAGGAAGAAACTATCTTCGATTTTTTGGTATAACCACGCAACACAGCTAATCGGACAAAAGGTGTGATAGTTGCCAGTTTCACAATCAAATTGTAAAGCGCTCGGTTCTTGGGTTGCGGTCATGTTTTTGGGTTCTCCTTTAACTTGGTTTATTTAGGTTTTCTCGTTGTAACTCTTGGCGGATTTTTTGCAGTACAGGATCCTCAGTAGGATATAAAGAATTACTTAATTCTCTTTCTTTCTTTTCTAGTTGTTTTTTCTCAGGATCAAAATTTAATCCTAAAACTTCTAGCAGTTTGTCTCCATCGGAATTAAGCTGACAAAAGGGATACATCCACACTGATAATTGAGATTCTAAAACGGTCATTGCACCTATAATGATGTCGGAATTCGGACGTTTACCACCGTCGGGAGTTTTTCGCCACGAATCTTTAGAATCCATTAAAGACTTAATCCACGGTTGATTGTTTTGGTAGTAATCTAACCATTTATCTGGTAAGATTTTTAGCAATTCCTCAAAAATAATTACTTTGTTTTTTTCGACTGATAATTGTTTTTCTCGGAATCCGTTGAGATATTCAGTGTGCGAATTAGAAATCAGTAATTCTTTTTCCGATTTTTCCAACTCCTTTTTTTCAGAATCAAAATTTAGTCCTAAGACTTCTACCAGTTTGTCCCCATCGGAACTAAGTTGACAAAAGGGATACATCCACACTGATAACTTAGGTTCTAAAGCTGTTGCTGCCGCTATAATTATGTCAGCACTAGGACGTTTACCACCGTCGGGAGTTTTTCGCCACGAACCTCTGGAATTCATTAAACACTTAATCCAAGCTTGATTATTTTGGTAGTAATCTAACCATCGCCGCGGTAAGCTGGCTTTTAATTCCTCAAAGTTGCTCATTTTGTCCCCTTGACTGAATAATAATGTTCTCTCTATTAGAATTCCCAATGAGAGGAAAAAATGATCATTATCAAGTCCTCGATAAAATTCGTGGGTAGGGTGGGTTAGGCGACGATAAGTTAGGCTATTAACTAATAAGTTAATTATTCACTGTAACCCACCCAGAAAAAGAGTTTATTGGTGGCTTTTGGTGGGTTACGCTGTCCCTAACCCACCCTACAAAATAATCTAAACCATCATTAGATCTAATTCCGCCTCGGCGTTAACTTTCGGTTTATCGGCATTAAGATAGAAATCCGATAATAAAGTGAATAATTCCCGGTCGGCAGATTCTTTGGGAATAACTCCTTCTGGTTTGGCTAAAATCTGATCGGCAATGTTGAGATAATAGTCACAAACATAACTTAACATCGGATCCTTGTCGGCCATTTCAAAGAGAGTTTGACCTTTAACTCTGGAGACGCGAATATCTTCAATTAAGGGTAAAACTTCTAACACTGGCATGGGAACATGATCTACATATTTATTAATTAAATCGCGTTTTGAGGTGCGATTACCAATTAATCCGGCTAGTCGCAGGGGATGGGTGCGCGCTTTTTCTCGGACGGAAGCGGCGATGCGATTGGCGGCAAAAAGAGCGTCAAAGCCGTTATCTGTGACAATTATGCAGTAATCGGCGTAATTTAAGGGTGCGGCAAATCCTCCACAGACCACATCCCCCAAAACATCGAACAAAATCACGTCAAATTCATCAAAAGCGTTCAATTCTTTTAATAATTTCACCGTTTCCCCGACGACGTAACCGCCACAACCGGCACCGGCCGGGGGTCCCCCTGCTTCCACGCATTTGACACCACCGTAACCGTCATAGATAACGTCTTCAGGCCAGATGTCTTCGTAGTGAAAATCTTTTTCTTGCAGGGTATCGATGATTGTGGGAATCAGAAAGCCTGTCAGGGTGAAGGTGCTATCATGCTTGGGGTCACAGCCTATTTGTAGTACTTTTTTGCCTCTTTTGGCTAAAGCGGCCGAAATATTACAGCTTGTTGTCGATTTACCGATGCCACCTTTTCCGTAGACTGCGAGTGTTAAAGGCATGGAAGTTCTCCTAAATGTGCGCTTGAATGGTGAGTTTGTTTATCAGTGCTTTGATCCCAATTATTGACCATCTCCCCACCCCTTGGAAAGAGGCTCAATTTTTATCTGCTATAGCTAGAGTGAGATTGAACGCTTAAAAATTATATAAATAATCTTTTAGAGCTTATAAAGTTTTTTAAAGTCATAAAAACTTATAAAAACAGCTTTGTTTATACATTTACTTTAAATACAAACAATAAACAAAAAACCACCAAAGCTTTACAAAAACTCGATAAACAGGGTTTTACCGTGGCAAACCAGAACAAAAAAGGTCAAGATAGAGGCAGTCTAGAGACCGATGTCAGATTTTCGTGAATAATCATTACAATTTTCCCCGTCAGCAGATTAAATAAATCGATCCTGAGAAGGATGCTGAAAAAAGCTGTAGTACAATTAGAACAAAGTACCTGTAGGGTTTCCCATGCGAGTTAAGCAAAAAACGCTGACTACACTCTTATTAGAGAATAAGGCTCCTAAATATCGTCCTTTTCTGGGGTTTTTTCTGGCTGGGTTTCCTTTGCTGTTTTTAGCCTATGTGGTTTCTTTCCAGCGCGCTTATCTCAACTGCATGAGGTTAGGCACAAAAAGAATAGATTGTCAATATGTCCAAGAGTATAATTTTCCTGTTTCTAGTCGGGAAAATTTTTCTTTAACTCACATTAAAGCTACGGCTGTCTATCAAGAAGTTTTTATCAGTGTTGAGCAGAAAAAAACTGTTAATAACACGGTTTTATTGGTCGGGAGAAATAACTATCTCTACATCGAAAATTTTCGGGATGTGCAGTCAGCTAGTGATTTTAAAACTCGATTTGAGAGTTTTGTGAATAGATATCAAGCTCAGGAAATTATTGCCAAAAGTCCCCTAGATACCTTGTCAGCACTGCTAGAACACCACCATAATTATCCCTATTATCTCTGGGGTATGTTATGCTTATTGTCAGGTCTGTTATTACTTTATGATGTCAGCTATTGGGAGAGTTATGTCTTTAATCAGGGTACCGCTACCCTAACCCGTAGGCGACAACATTTAACTTTTAGAAGTGAAAGTGATTATCTTCTAGAGAGAATTGTTGAGGCAAAAGTAGAAGAGTACAAAGGCTTTTTGGGGTCTAATTACCGACGGATTATTTTAACCTTATCCAACGGGGAAAAAATTATCCTCAATTGCAGGTTATTGGAATCTATCAGTAACGGAAAAAGGGAAGAAAAAATTCTGGCAATGATTGCCGAAAAGTTAAACTTAACTCAAGAGTAAGTGTTAATCTAAGTAAATGCGCTCAAATTCTAGTTATTTAAAGTCTCTTTTTTTCGGTTTCCTATTAGTGACCGTGTTAGTTTATATATTGCGCGGCATGGGGATATTATCTTTTTTACCCGGAGGATTAATTTTGTTATTAATTCTCTCTTCCATGGTGACGGGAATTATCTACGGAATCGATAAAACCCGCCGTTTTTAGGAAAATATTGGCTCTTACGAGAAGAGCCGAACGGTTCTAACGTCAATGTCAAGATTGCGGTAGTTACAGCGTTTCTCAGATAGATGAGGTTCGTTCTTGCGTCTAAAACACTTGATTAGCAAGGATTACTGTATGCTTCACCTTTACGAGAAAGGTTGTAGGGTTTGCTGAATAAATCTGATACCAAATCCCTTTTTAATAGTGTGATTAACTCTCAAGTTATGAATTGTTTTTCCCCACACCCCACACCCCACACCCCACACCCCACACCCCACACCCCACACCCTGTCCCCATGAAAAACTTTTTCAGCAGACCCTAGTTAGTTTCTGAGCAATCCCACTGAGAAAAATATCAGCTGCATCTCCTATTTGTGCTATGAGATGCAGCTATTGCCAAAGGTTAACACCTAGGCTAATTAACCCGGGACTAAAGAAGATTTGAACGCAAAAATTTTCTCGATTACCTCTTCTACCACCTTATCAGGAGTGGAAGCGCCAGAAGTCACTCCGACGACAATTTTTCCCTCATTTAACCAGTTATCGGTGATAATTAAATCGTCCCCTAAAGGTTTATGTTCGATGCGATTACCGGGGAGAATGCGCTCGGCACTATCGATATGATAGGAGGGAATGGCACGCTCGATCGCTATTTCCTGTAGGTGAGTGGTATTAGAGGAATTATAACCGCCAATTACCACCATTAAAGAAAGCGGTTCTTTCACCAGTTCAAACATGGCATCTTGACGCTCTTGAGTGGCATCACAGATGGTATTAAAACTCATGAAATGATCTTTAAAATCGATCGGTCCGTACTTTCTCAACATAGTATGCTCGAAGAGTTTGCCAATTTCCTCCGTTTCACTTTTCAGCATCGTGGTTTGATTGGCAATACCGATATAATCTAGATCGCGATCGGGATCGAAACCCTGGGAATGGGCATTTTTAAACTTCTCTAAGAACTCATTTTTATCGCCACCGTGGAGAATATAATTAGCGACATAATTAGCTTGATCCAAATTTAAAACGATCAGATAAGTGCCAGCAAAAGAGCTAGTGGCGATCGTTTCTTCGTGATTATATTTGCCGTGAATAATCGAAGTGTGGTCGCTTTTTTTGTGTTTTTCTACGGAATTCCACACCTTAGAAACCCAGGGACAAGTGGTATCCACAATCATGCAACCCTTGTCGTTAAGTATTTGCATTTCCGAGACACTAGCCCCAAAAGCAGGTAAAATCACCACATCCCCCGATTCCACCACACTAAAGTCTTTTTGGCCATTTTCCACCGGAATAAAACTCACGGCCATGGAGCGCAGACGCTGATTAACCGAGGGATTGTGAATAATTTCGTTAGTAATCCAGAGACGTTCCTGGGGAAAATGTTGACGAGTTTCGTAGGCCATGGCGACAGCGCGTTCTACCCCCCAACAAAAACCAAAAGCTTGAGCGAGATAGATCGTCACGTCACCCCGTTCTAAACGATAATTATTTTCACGAATTTCTTGGATCAGGTCGCTTTGATACTCATTGGTCATTGCATCCATTACTTCCTCTTTGTGACCGAATCCCTTGCGGTTATAGTTATCCGATTGCTGTAGGGTGCGTTTAAAGGATTTTGTATCCATGATTCTCTGATAGGGGTATTGGTGGCGCTAAATTGGGCGAGACAGTAGCTTGCCATATATTAAAAATACCTTATCTAGTCAGCGCAGGAGGCTTTTAGAGACTAGAGAGAAATTCCTCGTCGATATCGTAACCAAACTGTTGAGCGAAAAATTTTAAGCGAGATAAAGCAGGAATTTGCTGACTTTTCAGCCAATCAGACAAAATAAAGAGTTTTTGCATCACAAAAATCTCTAAAGCTTCGGGGTTATATTGAATTCCTTCCCCGCGATGGAATTGATGGGGGACCAACATAGCAGCATAACGGGCGATTTCTCCCTGTTTTGGGTCAAGAATAAAGATTAACCAGGGATAAACCGCATCTAAACGCAGAAACCACAGCCTGACTTCTGGTATCTCTGATAATTCCCGCATATCACCCTCCGCACGAGGATAATCTATCTCTAATTGTAGAGCTTGTTCCAGTTCTGCGATCGCTGATCGGGACTGATAATCTTGAATAATAGTCTCTAAAGATAAGAGATCGAGATTTTGGATTTGATTGGGGTTAAGAGCGATTTTGACAGTCATAGGGGCAAATAAAAGGTTATATCGGGCGAAATTACTGTTTTTTATCCCTAGATCGACAATGATATATCTCAGAAAATACTCTCGATCGGGACAAAAAAACTAAGTTTGACTATTCTCTCACTCCGGAGCGAGAGAGGGAAACTGGACTAAAATCCTCATGATTGGATTTCTCCGACAATTTAACCTCCCTTGCACACCGGGTTTTTTAGATTGATAACTATTAGGGTGATATTGTCCTCGTTTGCTCATCAGTTCCCCATGGGTTCTTACTTCGCTAATTTTACCGTTTTCGAGAACAACAATGCGATCTGCCAGTGGACAAAGAGCTAACCGATGACTAATGACTATTGATAGATTTCCTATTCTCCACTGGCAGCAAGGGAGCCAGTCTTTCACTCAAAAATGAGCCGTGCTAAGGATAATTATTCTAGAGAATTTAACCCTTTTTATCTTAACTTAATTAGGGGTTTCTGAAAAAGTAGGGGCGAAGCATTCGGACAGGAAATCTACGGTTCAGCGATAGGTTATGCCCGAATGCTTCGCCCCGAAGATACAAGGTTTTGGACCACGATTCTCTCAAAATCTTGCACCTAATATTCCCCTAAACCCCTTACCTTGTCTATATTTAACATTTATTCAGCAAGCCCTAATTAAGTACAATCTATCGAGATTATCAAAGAGAGTGATATCGGGGAAATTAGCTACTTTATCAATTACTTTACCCCAGACAAATCCTCGAACTCGATCGCACAAAGAGGCAAAGAGTAAACCGGTAATCGTGCTGAGGGAATCGGTCAACAAGCTAAGGAAAATTAATCCGCTTACACTTGCGACTACCTTTAAAACAAACAACGGTTCAGTCTTCTCTGACGAACAATACACATTATTACAGTCCCCGGCACTCGAACCAGGAATAAAGGTACAATAGAACTGTAGAGATCTGGAGGGTTGCTATGTTTACACACAACTTAGATGACAAAAAACTGTCCCTCGATCTAGAAGGGAAAGCACCGCAAAAACTCACCTATCGTTCACCAAAAATCTACCACCTCGATCGCCCTAGCAATTTATCAACAGAAAGGAATTCAAGGACTGCGGGATTTAGAAGGAAAATTTGCCCTCGTTATTTTTGATGGAAGTCCTGCGGCAACATTCCCTAGGCATTGCTGATGTCGAAAGTGGCAGTCGCATCGGCAGTTCCCTAGCTGTGATCCCATGGTTGCCACCAAGCAACTGAAATAGGACGGGGATATCATCCCAGAGCGGGAAGGGAAACTGGACTAAAATCGCCAAGGTTTGGATTTCTCCTACAATTTAATCTCCCCTGCACACCGGGGGTTTTTTAGTCAGCAAACCCTAACTAGGGACAAGAATAAATTAGTCAATTTATGGGAAAATAAGCTCGTCTTCTCCGCTTTTATCCCATGCAAGCCGACTTTTTTACTAATATCCTCTTACCCGTTGGCCTAGGCGTTTTAATGTTAGGCATGGGATTGGGATTAATTCTCGCCGATTTTCAGCGTATCACCCGTTATCCCAAAGCAGTCCTGATCGGTTTAGTCAATCAAATTATTATTCTACCGATCGTCGGCTTTATTATTGTTTCTCTTTTGCCTCTCCGGCCAGAAATTGCCGTCGGTTTAATGATTGTCGCCATTTGCCCCAGCGGCCCTTCCTCCAATGTTTTAACCTATTTAGCTAAGGGAGATGTGGCCCTTTCTGTTACTTTAACCGCTTTTAGCAGCATCATCACCATTTTCACAATACCTTTTTTAGCTAGTTTCATTCTCCAGCATTTTATGGGTGAAAGTGCCGCTATCTCCCTACCCATTGGTTCCACTATGGCGCAGATATTTTTGATTATAGTTTTACCCCTGGTTATGGGTATGACTATCCGCCATTACTTTCCTTTACTGGCGACAAGTCTGGAACCGATAACTAATCGTTTAGCCGTGATTTTTCTAGCGGTTATTATCTGCTTATTAATCCTGAGAGAATGGCAACGTTTACCTTTATTTATCGCTCAAACTGGCCTGGGAGTGATTATTTTAAACACGATTGCTTCCCTAATTGGCTTTTTCAGTGGTCTTTTATTTCAATTAACTATTCCCCAAAGAATTTGTATTGCAATTGAAGTGGGTATTCAAAGCGGCACTTTAGCTATTGGCATTACTGCCGGTTTATTAAAGAATCCCGATCTGGCCATTCCCGCAATGGTCTATAGTTTATGGATGTATGTCAGCGCTTTTGTCGCTGTTTATTATGGTCGCAAAAAAGCAGCTTTGGCAAAATAGCTAAATGGGGTGATAGGATCTAGCTAAAAACTGATAACTGATTATGTTAATTGGTAAATATTTAACCCTAGAAGAATTATCTACCTGTTCCCAAACCTATCAAAAGTACGCAGCACAAATCGATCCCTACCCAAAAAATACCGCAACGATAACCGCTTGGCAAAATCTCGCTCACTTTATTATCGATCCAATTATTGATAATTTTGGTCGAGAAAGATTCCAATTAACCTACGGATTTTGTTCCAATGATCTGAGAAAATTTCTCCAAAAAAAAGACCCGATCACTGGCTTAAAAAACGGTAGAATCGATCCCAGTCGTGATCAACATTGCGCCCACGAAATTAATCAAAAAGGTCAATATTATTGTCAGCGATTGGGGGCAGCCTGTGATTTTCGGATTATCGATTTAACTAGCGATCGCCTGATAGATTGGATTTTAACCCAAAAATTACCCTTTGATTCTCTCTATTTTTACGGAATTAATCGCCCAATTCATATCAGCTACGGCCCCCAACATAAACGAGATCTATGGACTTTTACCCCTAGAGGAACACCGACTAAAAAAGGTTTACAATCATGGTTAGAAGCCGCTAAATCTATCGATTCTGAAGCTAAAAAATCCCCCAAAATAGGGGGATAACCAAGACTTAAAACCGTCTTCTTTTAGATTTCTGGTTCCAGATCGTCCTCATCGTCCTCGTCGGCCGGTTCCGTGGGGAAAGGAACCGAACCCATGTCTAATTTATCCCGCAATAACTTCTCAATTTCTGCCGCTACTTCTGGCCTTTCTTCGAGATATTTAACGGCATTATCGCGACCCTGGGCAATATTTTCGCCATTATAGCTATACCATGCCCCTTTACGAGTAACCACGTTAGTTTGTTCGGCGATATCGAGCATACAACCCACCTGGGAAATGCCTTTACCGAAGATAATATCAAATTCAGCAATCCGGAAAGGAGGCGCGACTTTATTTTTAGCCACCTTAACTTTAGCCCGAATTCCGTATTCCCCTTCCGTGCCTTTTTTCAAAGTTTGAATGCGACGGATATCTAAACGTACCGAGGCATAAAATTTTAAGGCCGTTCCTCCGGTGGTCACTTCAGGATTGCCGTAGGTGACACCGATTTTTTGCCGCAGTTGGTTGAGGAAAATCACCACACAACCGGATTTACCAATATTACCAGCAATTTTTCGCAGGGCTTTACTCATCAAACGGGCCTGCAAACCCACCTGATTATCCCCCATTTCCCCCTCAATTTCCGCCCGCGGCACTAAAGCGGCCACCGAGTCGATGACAACGATATCCACGGCCGAAGAACGCACTAACTGGTCAACTATTTCTAAGGCAGCCTCCCCCGTGTCCGGTTGTGCCACCAGTAAATTATTGATATCTACCCCTAAAACATCCGAATAGGTGGGATCTAAAGCGTGTTCCGCATCGACAAAGGCCGCCACTCCCCCAGCTTTTTGCACTTCTGCGATCGCATGGAGGGCTAAGGTGGTTTTTCCGGAACTTTCTGGCCCGTAAATTTCGACGATGCGGCCTTTCGGTAAACCGCCACCCAAAGCCATATCTAGGGTTAAAGCACCACTAGGCACTGTTTCCACCCGCATCCGGGTGGCGTCTCCTAAACGCATGATCGAACCTTTGCCAAAGTTGCGCTCGATTTGATTTAAGACTAAACCTAAGGCTTTATCTCGATCGGAATTATTTGTCATTGTCGCCATTAATTTTCTCCCCAGTTTTCTTAAGTAGTACAGCAGTATGCAAAGATTGTAGCCTGTTTTAATCTTGATCACCAAAAAGTTAGAGACTTTTTCCAGAATGGTGATCAAAAATCAAAAGTTTTGATTTTTACAGCCAAGGCCGGCTCATCTGTTCTAATTGCGTCACCTCTCGCGCTTCTAAACTCCATCCTAACGCCCCGGCATTTTCCCTCGCTTGGGCCGCGGTTTTTGCCCCCGGAATGGGAATCACATCCCCTTGGGCGATTAACCAATTGAGGGCGACTTGTGCGGGGGTTTTTTGGTATTTTACGCCCAATTCTTGCATTACCCTTAAAATTGGGGCTATTTTCTCCAAACCTTCTTTTTTGAACCGCGAGTCAACTTTTCTGGCTCCATCGGGCAAATTCTGGCTTTCTGGGCTATATTTACCGGTCAGTAGTCCTTGAGCGAGGGGGCTGTAGGCGAGGATGGTGACACCTAATTCCTTGGCCGTGGCTAAAATTGCCTTAGTTTCTATTTTGCGATACAAAAGCGAATACTGCACCTGATTGACCGCTAAGGGAACCTCTTTTTTCGCCAAAATCTGGCTTGCTTGACGCATTTGCTCGGCGGAATAATTACTTACACCCACTGCACCAATACGGCCGCTTTTTACTTCTTCCCCTAGGGCATTCATTAGGGTTTCTTGGCTAATTAGGAAGGTGAAGGGCCAATGCACTTGGTAAAGGGTAATTTTATCGGTTTCTAGACGGTTTAAGCTCTCGGTAATGGCATTATGAACCGCATTCGCCCCCAATCGCCACGGTACGGGGGCAAATTTGCTGGCAATATCGATGGGAATATCAGTCTCTTGCGTAAATTTTCCTAAGAGTCGTTCCGATTCCCCCAGTCCATAGACTTCGGCAGTGTCAAAAAAGGTGATTCCTGCCTCTACTGCCGCTTTAAAGGCCTCCTCTACCTGACTAGCTCCGTATTCCTTGCCATAGTTCCAGAATAGTTTATCTCCCCATGCCCAAGTCCCGATTCCCAAAGCACTGACGGCAATTCCTGTTTGTCCGAGATTAGCGGTTTGTCTAGTCATATTCCCTACAAAGAATGACAGCGTTTCCCATTAAAGTTGAAGTGTAACCTATATTTGGTCTGACTCACCACTAACCTCCTTTTTTGATTCCGGGAAATTCGCACCCATAATTAATGGGAAAGGACTTGACTTTGCCGGCGACTTGCGCTATGCTTTTCTTATAATGGGAGTCTGTGAAAAATTTTTTCAGACGCAAAGATTTCCATTATGAATAAAATATTTTAAAAATACTATCGCAAAATCTGCCGAGAAAAGCAAGCAAAATTTTGCCGATAATTGTTAAGTTTTGTATCTGGTTCCCCGGTTCTAAGCTAAACGGCTTTTACTTCGGATCACCGATATAGACTCCAAAAGGGTTATAGCTATTGGATCATGCAGGTTAAGCGCCGTTTAGCTTACCTGATAACTGTTCACCGAACACAGCAAAATCTCCCCAACACCTGGCCCCCACTAACCCCCTTTTTTGATTCCTGAAAATTCCCACCCATAATTAATGGGAAAGGACTTGACTTTGCCGGCGACTTGCGCTATGCTTTTCTTATAATGGGAATCTGTGAAAAATTTTTTCAGATGCAAAGATTTCCATTATGAATAAAATCCTTTAAAAATATTATCCCAAAATCTGCCGATAAAAGCAAGCAAAATTTTGGCGATAATTGTTAAGTTTTGTTAACAAAGAAATACAGAGATCAGCAAGGTCAAAAAATCGAAGTCTCTTGCTGATCTTGTTTGTCGCTTAACCTATGATTAGGTTAGGCGAATTTTGCGCTTTGACTAATTGTTAGTGCTAAGCTAAACGGCTTTTACTTCGGATCACCGATATAGACTCCAAAAGGGTTATAGCTATTGGATCATGCAGGTTAAGCGCCGTTTAGCTTAACTTCCGTGGTTTCAACAATTGCCGTCGGTTGGCAGGGAGTGGGTTGAAATTTCTCTGGAAAAGAGAAGCCTAAAAATGATGCGATCGCAAATATGGTGCTGATAATTTTGGCAAGACTAACAAGGTCTTCTCTGTACTTTAACCAATATTTATACATAATCATCAATCCTTTTACTTAGGAGGTGAACTATCTTTAGATTAAAAAAATTCTGATTATTTGTCGTTACTCAAAAGTCATGAAAATGGTACTTTTTTTTAGGTACTCTCAAGTAACCTGACAGGGTACTGAAAAGTAATCTTAAGTCCTGCAACCCTTAAACAATGATGATAAATGAACTAAAAATGACTGAAACTAAAACCATTTCATGGACTGAATTAGAAATGCTGGTTAATGATCTGAAAAAAAAGCATACAAAAAAGCGATTAACGGACGTGGAGACAAAAATATTAAAAGGTATTTTTGAGAATAAAACATATCGTGATCTAGCAAAAGAAATTGAAATTAGGACAGAAGAACAGTCAATCAAGAATGCGGCTTCTAGTTTATTTAAAATATTGTCAGAGCAAACAGGTGAAAAGATTGGAAAGACTAATCTGATTACTGCTTTGGCAAGGTATAGAGATAATTCTCAGATATTTGATCATAACAATAAACCGCAACCTCAGCAATCAAATAAAGTTCTTGAATTAGTTATGGAGGTAGGGATAGACGACCTGACACCAGAGAAAATTGATAAAATTATCAGCTTTCTTCAAGAAACTGCCAGAGACAACACGATCAAGCCTATTATGAAACTTAAAGGCAGTATTCGGCTATTTTTAGAAGGTTCAGAAGAGGGCTTAAAGCACCTAGCAGATTTACATCAATCGGGGGAATTGCAAGCCCTTCTCAATGAACTTAAATCAGACGATATACCCGAAATTATCGTCAAAAAAGCAGAGTTCACTACAGATGCAAAAGTTATTGAAAAAGCCGAATTAATTAAGGCAATTCGAGAGGGAACAATCGATAAGAAAACTCTATATAAAGTTGATTTGAGTGGGGCTATTCTGAGTGGGGCTATTCTAAGTGGGGCTGACCTGAGTGGGGCTAACCTGAGAAGGGCTAACCTGAGTTGGGCTTTCCTGAGTTGGGCTGACCTGATTGAGGCTGACCTGAGTTGGGCTTTCTTGAGAAGGGCTGACCTGATTGATGCTGACCTGAGTGGGGCTAAACTGAGCGGGGCTAACCTGAATAAGGCTAACCTGAGTAAGGCTAACCTGAGTTGGGCTAAACTGAGTAAGGCTAAACTGAGCGGGGCTAACCTGAGAAGGGCTAACCTGAGTAAGGCTAACCTGAGTTGGGCTTTCATGAGTGGGGCTAACCTGATTGGTGCTATCCTGAGTAAGGCTAACCTGAGAGGGGCTATTCTGTGGGGGGCTAACCTGAGTGGGGCTAACCTGAGTGGGGCTAACCTGAGTGGGGCTAACCTGAGAAGGGCTGACCTGAGAAGGGCTGACCTGAGTGCGGCGGAAGTTAAAAAGGCTATCTTTATCGGTGCAACGGGGATCACCCGTGAACAAAAACAGGATTTGATTCGACGAGGGGCAATTTTTGGGGATAATTCTAACGATCGCAGTAAAGTATTAGTTTAAAACAGCCTTTGATCTCCACCTTCAGCAGAGATTTAGGTAGGGTTGGCTGAATAAATGTGAAATATAGACGAGGTAAGGGGTTTGGCAGCCTGTTTAGCCAAGCAGCTTCATAGTGGCTCAAAAACCTTGTATCTTAACCGGCGATCGCCCTTACTTTTTCAGCCAACCCATAATTAATGGGAAAGGACTTGACTTTGCCGGCGACTTGCGCTATGCTTTTCTTATAATGGGAATTTGTGCAAAAATTTTTTAGACGCAAAGATTTCGATTATGAATAAAATCTTTTAAAAATATTATCCCAAAATCTGCCGACAAAAGCAAGCAAAATTTTGGCGATAATTGTTAAGTTTTGTTAACAAAAAAATACAGAAAGGTAAAAAAATCGAAATCTCTTGCTGATCTTGTTTGTCTGCTTGATTGTCGCCTAAGCTATGATTAGGTTAGGCGAATTTGGCGCTTTTCTCGGATTAAGATTAACCCACCGCAAACCCTGTATATTCTCTGACTAGGGGTTCATGGAAGGCTAAAACAATATCTTCTTTAGGAACGCCTAAATTAACCAATTCATTGGCAATTCCCACCTCAGTGCCATCATGTTGTATCCAGATTTTACCCTTTTTAATATCGAGATGCAAAACACAACCATGATATCTTCGTCTATTTTTCCAGCCAACATACATCAATTGATAGTGATCGCCAACAGTATCAAAAATCAATTGTTGTTCAATCGGATCTTTAGATGAACCTATCTGAGAATATTCAGTAATGACTTGCTTGACATAGTGACGATATTGTTCTAATTTTTCCATTCGACAATTACCTCCCCAATCGGATCATAAATAATCAGGTAAATTTGAAATCGTTTAACGACAGTTTGAATAAATCGCAATTCAAAAAAACTATAATAAATATCTAAGGGAACAGCTAAATATAACTGTCTTTTAGGTTCTTTTTCTTCTAAAGCAACACGATAATTAAAGAATTGTCCAATGGCAGTATGAAATTCTGAAATGCTGGATTTACCGATAAAACTTTTAATTTCAACGGCTATCTTTTCATTATCTTTTTCTGCGGCTATCAGTTGCTCTGCTCCTAAATCGACATACATTTCTACATCACCCACTTCAATCCTTAAAGGGTCATCCGTAATGATCCAACCCTCTTTTTCTAATCCTTTTCTCACTGCACCATGAAAACGATCTTTAGCAGACATGAATCTTGAGGTTAGCAGGCATAATAATTATTAATTATAACATTTAGTCATGACGAGCGACAGGGTGAGAGCATCTCAAACCCTATTGACAATTGGCCAATTTTGTGATCCGCGTGGGCATTTCAAGTAATAAGGGACTTGCGTGAGAATAATATCCCAATCGATCGGAGGGCGCAAGCTCTGCGCCCCTACAGTAACGGATTTTGTCCACAATGTAGGGGCGAACGCAGTTCGCCCAAAAGGTACATTATCAAAGCGCAAGTCCCTAAGCTAAGACGTATTTAAACCGCTTATTCTGAGATTAGCCCCCCCCTTGCCTGATCTCCACCAGCAATTTGAATGACGAACAGCTTAACTAGCTGACATCCATCGTGATAAAATCGGCCTTGTCTTTCTTCTGCCAGCGCGACGCCGAGCGGCGGTATGTTGAGCTTATTTCCCTTTTACTTTTTACTTGGTATAAATCGTGCAGGTTTTCATTTATCATACTCCCGAACTTACCCCCGTCCATACTCTACCCGATTGCGCCGTCGTTATCGATGTTTTAAGAGCAACAACCACGATCGCCACTGCCCTTAATGCCGGTGCGGAAGCAGTGCAAACCTTCAGCGATCTGAAAACCCTGATGCAGGTGAGTGATACCTGGCAACCGGAAAAACGTCTCCGAGCAGGAGAAAGAGGTGGCGCGAAAGTGGAAGGCTGCGATCTGGGCAATTCTCCCCTCGATTGTACCCCTGATTTAATGAAAGGTCGTCGTCTGTTTATCAGTACCACTAACGGCACTCGCGCTCTGCAAAGAGTGGAAGAATCCCCAATCGTGATCACTGCGGCCATGATCAATCGGCAAGCTGCCGTTAATTACTTATTGGATAGGCAGCCCGAAACCGTCTGGATTGTTGGCTCTGGTTGGGAAGGGGGTTATTCTCTGGAAGATACGGCCTGTGCTGGAGCGATCGCCGATGCGCTACAAGAACAATCGGGGCAAATGGCGATCGGTAATGATGAGGTTATCGCCTCGATCGCTCTTTATCGTCAATGGCAAAATGATCTTTTAGGAATGTTCCACAGTTGTAGTCACGGTCAGCGCCTCTTGCGTCTCCACTGTCAAGAAGATTTAAAATACTGCGCTAATATTGACTCTCTTGATGTTTTACCGATCCAAAAAGAACCGAGCATTTTAGTCAAACTTTAGACATTATCACCCAGAGAAAGGGTCATCAGTGCAGGTAGGCGTATCGATCCTACCCGGATTCCTTTATTTAGGGTCTGCTGAATAAATCTAAAAACCTTGTTGGATAAAACTTTTAGACCTTTTTGAAATCCAAAAGTGCCTCGTCTGGGACTGATCAGGGGGAAAATTCAGGTACTTTTTCCCTGAAAATTAGGTAATTGAGCAGATGAAAATCGGTAAAACCCCACACCCCACACCCCACACCCTACCCCCACCAATAAACTTTTTGCCGCAAACCCTATTTATAGTTTGCCAACCATGACTATCGATTCTTTACTGCAACCTTTTCAGCGTTTTGGTGTCAATCTCGGTTTAGAAAGAATAAAAAATCTGCTGGAGATTTTAGGCAATCCCCAAGATAAAATTCCGATTATTCATGTCACGGGAACTAATGGCAAAGGTTCAGTTTGTGCCTATCTATCCTCTATTCTCAGTACCGCCGGTTACAAAGTCGGACGTTATATTTCTCCCCATTTAATTGATTGGACAGAAAGAATCTCTATTAATGGCGAAAATATTGAAACCGCGACTTTAGAAAACCTGCTTAAATATATACAATCGCTTATCGATCCCCAGCAGGAAAGTCCTACTCAATTTGAGGTAATTACTGCCGCTGCTTGGCTGTATTTTGCTCAGGAAAAGGTGGATATTGCCGTGATGGAAGTGGGTTTAGGAGGAAGATTAGATGCGACTAATGTTTGCGCTCAACCTTTGGTTACTGTCATCACTTCTATCAGTCGGGAACATTGGCAAAATTTAGGGCCGACGGTTGCCGATATTGCAGGGGAGAAAGCGGGGATATTAAAAGCGAATTGTCCCGCAGTTATCGGACAATTACCGGAATCAGCGCAGGGGGTAGTTAGGGAGAGAATCAAGCTGTTAAATTGTCCGACGGTATGGGTAGAAGCTGCCGAAAAAATTGCCGATAATCGGGCCAAATATCAAGGGTTAGAATATCCTTTATCCTTAGCGGGAGATTTTCAATTAACTAATTCGGCTATAGCGATCGCTGTTGTTAATATTTTACGTCAGCAAGGTTGGCAAATTAGCGATGAAGTCGTGCAAGAAGGAATGGCAAAAACTCGCTGGTTAGGACGTTTACAAACCGTTAATTGGTGTCAGCGAGAAATTTTAATAGATGGCGCTCATAATCCTGCTGCTGCCATTGGTTTAAGGCATTATGTAGATAGTTTAAAGGCTCCAAAAATTATCTGGGTGATGGGTATTTTATCGACTAAAGATCATCGGGAAATATTCCAAGCTTTATTAAGAAAAGGCGATAGTTTATATTTAGTTCCTGTCCCGGATCATAGCAGTGCCAATCCTGAAACCTTAGCGGAATTAGCGGCTTCAATTTGTCCAGAATTATCTCACCTAGAGAGTTGTTCCGATGTATTTTTAGGACTAAAAAAAGCCATCCAAGAATCTGCCGATAGTCGTATAATTCTCTGTGGATCGCTTTATCTAGTCGGTTACTTTTTAGGGAGTTTGTTTCAGGGAAAATAAAACATCAATTTTACTGGTGGTTTTATCAGGCATAGTGGCAGTAATTCCGATCCCGCGTACCGATTCTAAAAAGGCCTTTGCTTCTGGGGTTAATTCCGTGGCTGGAAGATTATTAATTCCCCCTGCTTTAGCAATAATTTGCTCCACATCGATGAAAAAATAACCGAGATTATTTTTAGGCAAATTTGCGATCGATGCTTGGAAATTCTCACTTTTGCTAATCGGTTGATTCGGTTGGGGTTGATAGGGAATTCCGACGGTCATTTTTAGGGTATCATTATTAGGCCAAGCATAGGTTAAAATAGCTTGTTCTTCCGCTTTCCATTCAGTTACATCTTGGCCAGAAATTTGACTGTTTTTTATGGTGATAAAGGGAACAGTTTTCACCAATTCATTTAACTTATCGAGGGTAATTTTTGCCGCTTTCTGATCGCCGGTTTGCCAGATCATCATTCCCCCAAAACCTAACCCTCCCACTGCTTGCTGGTTGGGGATAATTCCAAAGGCAAATTCTCGATCCATCCAGTTGAAAACTTCTTGATCCGCGTCAAGGGTTGCCATCTGAAAATTCTCACGGATCTGACGCAGAAAAACTTGTAATTCTGGGTTAGTTTGGGACTGTTTTTCTGCTTCTTCCCATCCCTGTTTAAGATTATTACCACTCCAAAGTGCGATGGTATCTCCGGGTAAATAATTTAAAACTTGATTTCTGCTGGGGGAAGGTAGGTTAGAAATAGTTTCAGGAGCAAGTTTAGCCACCATTTGTAACTGTAATCCCGTATCGGTGACACCCACTCCTGCGACAACATCTTGAATTTTTGCTAATTCTTGCCGACTTTGGGGAGATAAATTAGCATCTGGTCCCAAGATTGCGGCATAATCATCGATATAAATTGTCGCTAGGGTATTGGGGAGGTTGAGGGATTGGGAAAGCAGTTTTCTCACTTCCGGTTTACTGCTAAAAGATGGCTGTCCTCGGTAGGTATCGATCGCCGCTTCTAACACCTTTTTATCGTAGGATATCAACAAAAAATCCCCCGCAACGGCAATATAAATGGTGGTGTTATCCTGCCAATCTATAGCAGTAATTTTAACACCTTTGTAGTCACTGGTGCTAGTTTTGCGATTAACTTGTTGTCCTAGTTTTTTCTGGAATTCCGACGCTTTAATTTTATCTTTGATGCCGATAACCGTTAATAATTCCGATTGTCCGGGGGTAGCTGCGGGAAGGAAAGCAAAGCTAATACTACCGATCCAAGGTTCGATATCCCGTTGATAATCAATCTTATCAGTGAAGATATTTTTTTGTAATTCTTCTAGTCCTTGACTAACCGCAGTTCGCGATTCTGGTGTACCATATTTAGCTAACACTGACCAAGCTTTTGCATCCGTGGAGACAAAACTACTAGCAAAGGCAGTTTCTGGGATAACTTTTGCCGATTGCAAGGGGGTGAATCTTTGCCAAGGAAGTTGTCCTCGTAGATAAAGATAGACACCTCCTGCGGTTACTGCTGTTAGTCCTAGGACGACTAAACAACCGGGTAAAAATGATTTTTTTGACATAGAATTGTGGTTTGGTTAAAAAGTTCCATACTTGGCGATCGATTTGTCTGCGGTTGTAGTCTCTAGATTAGTCCTATTGTAGTTATCCTAATTATCTTATCTTATACCCAAAGGTGACAGACAACATTTCAGCTAATTTTTCCGAAATTATTGCTAATTACCAGAGAAAATTGGCTCATTCTTGGTTAGCTTGCCAACCCACCGCTTGATTAATATTAGTCAACCCATTAGCCTCTAATTTTTCTGTTAATCCTTGTAAAATATTTGATACTAGCCAGGGTCCTCGGTATAACCAACCGGTATAAATCTGTAATAAACTCGCACCAGCCGTAATTTTTTCCCAAGCATCATCGAGAGAAAAAATACCTCCCACTCCAATTATCGGTAAATTGCCTTGGGTTTGCCGATAGATAAAACGGATCACTTCTGTGGAACGTTCCCGCAAAGGTTGCCCACTAATTCCCCCTGCTTCTTCAGTGATTGGTTTACCGGTTTCGGGCAGAATTGTGGTTTTTAATCCCGTGCGTTTAGTGGTGGTATTAGTAGCGACAATTCCAGCTAATTGATAGGAGAAAGCTAGGTCAATAATTGTTCTGATATCTTCCCATTCTAAATCGGGAGAAATTTTCACTAATAGGGGTTTTCTGCCTTGATTTTCTGTTTGTAAAATGTGGAGGATTTTATCGAGTTGTTCACCACTTTGCAGGGAACGCAAACCGGGAGTATTGGGAGAACTAACATTAACGACAAAATAATCGGCATGGGGGAATAAATAGCGAAAACTGCCTAAATAGTCCTCCGGGGCCTTTTCTAGGGGCGTATTTTTCGATTTACAGAGGTTAATACCGATGGGAATCTGTCGGGGTTGTCGTTGCCAAGATTGTTGGAGAGTTGCCGCTAGAACCGGCGCACCGAGGTTATTTGCCCCCATACGGTTTAATCCGGCCAAATCTTCCGGTAAACGAAATAATCTCGGTTTTGGGTTGCCCGGTTGCCCTTCTAGGGTGACAGCACCCACCTCGGCAAAACCAAAGCCGAAATTATGCCAAAGTCCTGCCCCTAAACCGTCTTTATCGAATCCTGCCGCCAATCCGACGGGATTGGGGAAATTTAACCCCCAGAGGCTTTGAGATAGGCGAGAATCGCTAAAACTGAGGGATTCTGATAATTGTGAGATTAACCATTGTCCCCAAAATTCCCCCCGCGAGCGTTCGATTTTTTGGAGAGTATTTAATAATTGTTTTTGTGTTCCCTCTAAATTGCCCCGAATAGCCTTGAAAGCTAGAGGATAAAAAGGTTTAATTGTATCAATTATATTGATCATAAAAAGACAGGAATTAAGGGTTAGGTGTAGGGTGGGTTAGGCAAGAACAAGTTATGTTTTTGACAAAAAATTTCAAATTTGCCGTAACCCACCTAGCATAATCTTTATAAACCTTGACGAGGGTTAAAAGTTTCAATCGCCCGTATTTTTTGATAAAGTTCTAATTCTTCAGGGCTAGGATTGGGAGGATTAACTAATATAATTTCCACTAATTGATCGCCCCTTTCTCCTTGGGAAGTGGGATAACCTTTGTTAGCCAAACGTAATCTTTGACCACTTTTTACTCCCTTAGGAATCATCATTTTAACTAACCCGTCAATGGTAGGAATTTCCACAAAACCGCCCACAATTGCCTCGCTAGGAGTAATCGGTACTTGACAGACAATATCAGAACCTTGAATCCTAAAAAAAGGATGCCTAGCGATAGTTATTTTTAAATATAAATCACCCCCTTCAATACCCTGACCTTTGAGACGAATTTTCTGACCATCGATCATAGCTGCCGGCATATCAACCTCTATTGATCTACCATCTTCCAGACGAATTCTTTGTCTGCCACCTTGATAGGCTTTCTCTAAAGGTAAAGTTAATTTTGCTTCCACATCTCGACGAGTTAAACGGGGAGAGGAGGCAATTTTAGCGCGCTTAGTATTAAGGTTATTAAAATCTCTAAACTTCCATAAATCCTGTTCTGTACGGGGGATTTTTCCATTACCGTTACTATTCGCTTTTTCCCCCGGACGTATCCCGCGGCGTTTATTTCCTGTCAAGGAACGATTATACTCAACCCGTTTTTCTTCATCGGAGAGAACATCATAAGCTTCATTAATATCTTTAAACTTTTCTTCGGCCGATTTATCCCCCGGATTAACATCAGGATGATATTGACGCGCCAGTCGTCGAAAAGCCTTTTTGATCTCGTCACCAGTAGCCGTGCGAGATACTCCTAAAACATCATAATAATTAACTAATTGTGGCATATATTCAGTTATCAGTTATCAGTTATCAGTTATCAGTTATCAGTTATCAGTTATCAGTTATCAGTTATCAGTTATCAGTTATCAGTTATCAGTTATCAGTTATCAGATTTGAGTTCTAAGTGAGCAGTATGTATTAAGCGAGCAGTATTAAATAGTAGTTTCCCACTGTCTTTTTACTGATTACTGTTTACTGATTACTGTTTACTGTTTACTGTTTACTGATCACTGTTTACTGATCACTGTTTAAAACCAATCATCATCCTCATCATCCCAGTTATTTTGGGGGGGAATATTGCGGGAACGATTGCCGCCGCTGCGGTTACTTTTACTATTGTTATAACTTTTTTCCTCCGAAGGGGGGGGACTTTGCCAATCGCTATCGCGGCCATTGTCGTAATTGTCCTGATTGCGGGGGCGATAACTATCTTGATTAGCCGAATAATTGGGTCGATAATCACTTTGATAACCCGGTGTACTGGGACGATAATCCTGACGATAACGATCGCGACGCGGTTCGTAGGGAAGCTCATCTTCCTTATCCCCGGTAAAAGTCTTGCGAATAGCGCTAAAAAAGCCCTCGTCTTCCTCGTCGTATTGTAGCCGTACCTCGCGATTTAATTCATAGATAACATCCTGTAGGTCTGCCTGGGCGCGATCAATGCGACGGTCATCATTTTTCTCCAAAGCGTCGATAATTTCCGTACTCAAAGACTCAATTTGACGACGATAGGAACGGGTAAACTCATTACCAAAATCGAGAGTAACATCTTTTAAGCGTCGTTGGGCTTGATCCACCAGAGAGCGGGCGCGATTGCGTTTATCGACCTTTTCGCGACGGGTACGATCTGCTTCGGCAAATCGGGCAGCATCGCCGATCATGCGGTTAATTTCCCCTTCGCTGAGGGTAGAAGCGCCTTGAATGGTGACACTTTGCTCCCGTCCGGTCATTTTATCCCTAGCGGTGACTTGTAGAATACCGTTAGCATCGATATCGAGGGACACCTGCACTTGGGGAATACCCCGGGGTGCGGGGGGGATACCGGTTAATTTAAAACGTCCCAAGGATTTATTATCGCTGGCCATTTCCCTTTCCCCCTGCAAAACGTGGATTTCCACCACAGTTTGATTATTTTCGGAAGTGGAAAAAAGGTCAGCTCTGCGGACGGGAATAGTGGTATTGCGGGGGATTAACTTTTTCATCACACCGCCGATGGTTTCTAAACCCAAGGATAAAGGGGTAACATCGAGGAGCAGCACGTCTTTGACCTCGCCGCCCAAAATTCCCGCTTGAATAGCCGCCCCGACCGCTACAACCTCATCAGGGTTAACATTTTGATTGGGTTCCCTATCGATAAAACTCCGCACCAAATCCTTAACCACCGGCATCCGCGTGCCGCCGCCCACCAGTACCACTTCGTCTAGTTGGACGGGGGACAAACCGGCATCGGAAAGGGCCCGTTTGAGAGGACGACGGAGACGACTGATTAAATCACCGCATAATTCCTCAAATTGGGCCCGACTCAGGCGAGTTTCGATGTGTTTGGGTCCGTCTTCCGTGGCGATGATAAAGGGCAGATTAATATCGGTGACGCTGACACCAGACAGTTCTATTTTGGCTTTTTCTGCCGCTTCTGTGAGTCTTTGTAGGGCTTGCCGGTCTTGGCGCAGCTCCACGCCTTCCTGTTCCAAAAATTGATTGGCTAACCAATCGACGATTCTTTTATCGAAATCATTTCCGCCTAATTGGGTGTCGCCACTGGTGGCTTTCACCTCAAAAACGCCGTCACCCACTTCCAGGATAGAAACATCAAAAGTACCGCCTCCCAGGTCAAAAACGAGGATTTTCTTGCTTTCTTGTTCATCGAGACCGTAGGCCAGGGCGGCGGCGGTGGGTTCGTTGAGAATCCGCATCACTTCTAACCCCGCAATTCGGCCTGCATCCCGGGTGGCTTGACGTTGGGAGTCGTTAAAATAGGCGGGGACGGTGATTACGGCCCCGGTAACTTCTTCCCCCAGATAACGGCTGGCTTCTTCGGCTAATCGGCGTAAAATTAGGGCGGAAATTTCTTCGGGGGCGAATTCTTTTTGCAGACGGGGGCATTTAATTTTGATATTGCCCATCTCGTCCCGGCGGATGGTGTAGGGGACGCGCTTCGATTCGGGGTTTAATTCCGAGTAGCGACGACCTATGTAGCGTTTGACTCCATAGTAGGTGTTTTGGGGATTGAGTACCCCTTGTCGCCGGGCCATTTGACCGACCACTAACTCCCCATCTTTATTAAAACCGACCACAGAAGGGGTGGTTCTCATGCCCTCCGAGTTGGCGATGACCACTGGCTTTCCGCCTTCCATCACGGCGACGACGGAGTTAGTTGTCCCTAGATCAATGCCTACTACTCTACCCATGCTTGTTTTTGTCTCCCCCTAGATTTCGATAACTTCGGGACTTTTACCTTCGATCGATAGTTTAAATCGCTTAATGCTTGTTGACAATATTGTATCGAATTGTCTTAGGTTCTCGCTCTCGCTTCGGGGCGATTCAGGGTGTGATTACCGAAGTGGTCTTTTAGTGATCGCTGGCGATCGAGCTTGGGGGGTTTTAAATAGGGTCTGCGGCAAAAAGTTTTTCCTGGGGGAAGGGTGTGGGGTGTAGGGTGTAGGGTGTAGGGTGTGGGGTGTAGGGTGTAGGGTGTGGGGTGTGGGGTGTGGGGTGTGGGGTGTAGGGTGTGGGGAGTTTTCTCAGTGAACTGATAACTGATAACTGATAACTGATAACTGATTCCGGCGGCGCTGGACAACAAATAGAGATTCTTTCCCCTGTACTGGGATGATTAAAAACGATTTGATTGGCATGGAGATAATAACCACAATCTCCCGGGACTGCATCCGGTCGCGGTAATCCCCCCAGACCATACAATGGATCACCGATTAAAGGATAGCCAAAAAAGGCCAGATGAATGCGAATTTGATGGGGTCTGCCCGTAAAAATTCTTACTTCTAATAGGGTACTATCGGGATGTTTTTTTAAGACTCGACCATCACTGCGGGCCGATAACCCATCTGTGAGCGCACCGTAAACGTAGCCTAAGATGGGATGGGCGATTTTCCCGATCGCTTGATTAATAGTAAAGTTATCCGGTATGTCGCCCCGACCCACTAAAGCTCGATATATTTTGGTAATTTTCCCCTCTCGCATCTGTTGACTCAATTTAGCTCTAGCGGGCTTTGATTTCGCCATTAAGACTATGCCGGAAGTGCCGCGACCAAGACGATGAATCGGATAGGGAGTGACATCGGGATAATGCTGATGTACCAAATGGATAAGAGTATGTTCGAGAAATCCACCCCCCGCTAACACCGGTAATCCCGAAGGTTTCGCCACCACTAACACCTCGGCATCCTCGTAGAGTACCTCAAAAAAGAGCGGCACATCCGGTTCTGTCCAAGGCGGGCGCTGATAGGTCAATTGCTGCCCGATTTCCAAGACTGTATCGGGGCAAGCGGGACGACCGTTGACTAGAATTGCTGCCGATAAAATGCGATCGAGCCATTCTTCTGGGCTAGAATGGGGATATTTACCCGCATAGTAGGCTAATAAGCTTAATCCTGCCTGATTTTTGCTAACTTTATCTCGATAAATCCAGCCTTGATTGGGCATTGGGGAAGTGGGTGTGGGGTGTGGGGTGTGGGGTGTGGGGTGTAGGGTGTGGGGTGTGGGGTGTGGGGAAGTGGGGAAGTGGGGAAGTGGGGTGTGGGGTGTGGGGAAGTG
>NZ_JAPZQM010000321.1:0-6612 GCF_027530565.1 Microcystis sp. LE19-10.1B
TTGAGGGGGTCAATTACCTAATTTTCAGGGAAAAAGTACCTGAATTTCCCCCTGATCACTCCCATGCCAGGCACTTTTGGATTTCAAAAAGGTCTAAAAGTCTTATCCAACAAGGTTTTTAGATTTATTCAGCAAACCCTAACTATTATAAACAAAAAAGCGATCACACTCTACAAATATAGCGCAATCGCCCCTAATTTAAGACTTCAATTGTTGCTCGATTTGCCAGTTTTCTATTAAACACTAACTAGCAAAGTCAAATACTGGTGTTTCAATTACCCGTTTTGGTCGCTTATTTTCCCAGACAATTTCCTGCAAGCGTTCGACAGTTTCTGGTGCAAAAAAACGCTCTCCCGTTTCTACACAGACTCTAGCGGGGACATTTTCTATAATAAAAAAATTGCCATTGATTTCAAGGGTATAGGTAACTTCTTGTTCAATTAAGGTTTCTGGTCTAGAATTAGTTGACATCTGGTGTTCTCCTTGATTTAAAATCAATCCATAAATTTGGATCGGGTTCATATAGGGTAATAATTTTGAGCAAAGGGCGAGAGGGATAGCTACAATGAATGTGTAAGGCTCTATTAATTAGAGTAAATCCCAAAAGTAAACAGCTTGCACCATACTTATCAGCCGGATAATCTTCAATAATTTCGCTTTGTTCCATCGCCTCCCGTAATTCTTGAACACTGATCTGACGCAGGATACTTTGATTGACAGCGTGTTGAGAAAATTCCAATTGGTTTTGTCTAACTTTTTGACGAATTTCCTCAATCATTTCAGTGATAGCCGCCTTTAATTTGATCGTAAATATCCGTTGCTGTCATTTCACCAAATAACCGATCTTTAATCTCTAAATAATTTAGAGATTGGGATGCTGTTTCTCTTAGAAAGAAAGCCGCTTTAGCAATTCCCAATCTCTCTACGAGAGCTTTAACTCCCTCTTTTCTAATTTCCTCAATCTCAGGAATCGTCAAATCTGTTTGAATTTTCATAGTAATTTTTCGGCTCTCCCGTATTTGTGGTGATAAGAAAAGGTTATCTAAGGGAGGGTGTATGCCATACGCCCCTACAGAAAAGGAATTTGCCAGGCTGTACTAGGATTATAACACAAAAAGCGATCGCCCTCTACAAATATAGCGTGATCGCATCTAATTCGAGACTATAGCTTTATTCGCCATTCGCTTCGCTTTCTTATAAATACTCAATCCCGCCCTGCATTTTGTCAGGACTCAGCCTTTAGGTTAGCCTGTACTGTAGAAGCAAGAGTTTTGTTATCTCGCATTACTCTGATCAACAATCTTAAGGCTTCGTTAACCGCATCAGCAGTGGGAAACATTTCCGCGACATCAGGCTCCAAGCGCACAGTGACTCCATCAAAGCTTTTTCTTCCAGAGCCTAACTTTCTAACTCGGAGGTGCTTCAAGTCATACTCTGTCCGTAAATCATCTTCCATTTCTGGCTCATCCCTCTTCATAAGCTTCTCGTTCGGTTTGCGTCACTTCCCTTGCACTGATGAGTCGAATTACATCTCCTCTTTCAGTATAGGATACAATTAACAATCGCCCTCGATCTGACTCGCCAACAATCAGATATCGTTCCTCGCTCTCAGAATGCTCTGGATCATCGAAAATTTTGTATCAGCAATTTTTTGTTATTATCACAAGTACGGGAGAGCCAATTTTGCTTCATTTATTCACACTTCTAAGATTATAACAAAAAAAGCGATCACGCTATATGATCAAGTGTGATCGCACTAACATTGTTCTTCAGTCTTATATCTGCGAATAGCACTGTTCATCAGGTTAATCTGCTCTGCGTGAAATGAAGGGGGCATGGCACCATGAGTCGTGTAGTCTAATCCATCGTGCATGACATCTGTTGGCAATGCAGAGTGATCTAAACCTAATGTATGACCAATCTCATGAGCAATCGTGTTGGCAATTAAGTTAGATAGACTACTAATACTAAGATTGCCTCTACAAGAAGCATAAAAAACTTGATCGATTCTGATAATTGCATGACCAGTAACTTTACCTAATAAGAAGCTCGCTACTCCTAAATAATCTACTGGCTGACTGTCAGCAAATACATAAACATGAGTAAATTTATCTTGCCATTCCTGACTGTCAGGTGGTTCTGTAGTAAGAAAAACCTGAACACCTCTGAATGCACCATACAGTCTGGAAAAAGCTTCCATAAAAATTGCACTCATGGTTTCTTGATATTCGGGTAAGACTGCCATATTTGAAATATCTATCCAAATACAATGGCGACTTTTTTCTGAAAAATTTCGCAAAGGAAAACCGCAGTTAGGACAAAATTCCCATTCTGCTTGAAGGCGCGATCTACAAGATTGACACCTGAGTTTAATTGGTCTAGTGAGATCTATACGCTGAGATAGAGATTGTTTTAGCTTGCGGTTGTATTTAGTTAAGTCCAGTCGTTCAAATAAAGATGACATAGCTTTCCTTTACTAAGCATAAGAACCGACAATTTCTCCTAATCCGTTGACACTAACTCCATTTCCAATTGCAGCTAACTTCCACTCGTCGTTATGTTGGTATAACTCTGCCATAATCATTCCCGTAGCACCTTTGTATTCATTTCCTGATAGATTGTAGCGAGCAAGCTCTTTGTTGTTAGACATATCTACTAATCGTACAAATGCGTTTTTTACTTGGAAAAAGTCTTGTTTTCTGGCTATACAGTCATAAATATTGACTGTAAAAACCAGTTTGGTAATTCGTGATGGCACTAAGGAAAGATCAACAATGATTTGCTCATCATCTCCCTCTCCTGCTCCCGTCAAGTTATCGCCTAAGTGAGTGATTCCTCCCGATCGATGCTTGCGATTGCCAAAATAAACTATATCGTCCTTGTCTCCAACTTTTCCGTTACTGCCCAAGCAGATTACTGAAGCATCTAGGTCGTAGTTCGGTCTGTTGCTAAATGCGCCGAACAAGCCACCCCCAGTTTGTTCTACTACACCCCATCCTAGTCCACAAATAATTTTTTTCAGACCAGGTGCCTCTTTTGTCAGGGAAATGCGTTGCCCTTTCTGTAAATTGATAGCCATAATTTGAACTTTCCTTAGCTATAACGATCTAGCAATGCTTGCAGCCCTCCTTGATAGCCAGAACCTACCGCATTGAGTGACCATTGCCCATCTTTGCGATATAGTTCTGCCATGATTAGGGCGGTTTCAATGGAATAGTCTTCTACTAAGTCGTAGCGTACAGCCTCTTGTTTGTTCTGAGCATTGACGATACGCACAAAAGCGTTTTGTACTTGTCCAAAGTTCTGGCGACTTTGCTGTGTCTCGTGAATCGTTACTGTAATAACAATCTTCTTGACTTCTTCTGGTACTTTCTTGAGGTCAATTTTAATAACTTCATCATCCCCTTCCCCAAGTCCTGTTAAGTTATCCCCAATATGTTGGACTGATTTGTTTGGGTCAGGGCTGACAAGATTGTTGTAGAAGATGAAGTGTTTATCTGAGATTAGCTTTTCATTAGCTCCCAACAAAAACACCGACGAATCTAGATCGAAGTCCGATCCAGTGTCAGTGGCTTTGACATCCCATCCCAATCCTACAAATACTTCTGATAATCCAGGAGCAACTTTTTCTAGCGATACTCGTTGTCCTTTTGTTAATGAAACTGCCATAAAATATTCTCCCGGGCAATCGCACATTGAATGAACTGTACAGTTAAGTCGGAGGGTTTTTTCCTAATTTGTCAAGACCTTGGTGGTCACAAAACGAATCAGAACCAAGATTACTTTACCCCCCTCCCCCGATTTTGTCAAGTGTAAACCAACATAAATTAACAAAAATTTACAATTATTGTTACCCTTGAGAGTAGGGTAGTAAAAAATCTTTTAACGGGTTGATCTTGGATGTTAGAATCTCTCGTTTCTAGGCTCTGCCTAGAAATGTTTAATGAGAGGCTCTGCCTCCTGAGTAATCTTTACAGAAGGCAGAGCCTTCAAAAATCATTCCCAGGCGGAGCTTGGGAATGAGACGGCGAAAATCATTGCCTCTTGCCTATCCTAACCATTACTTATAACAGCCAATCCCTAATCTCTCAATAACAGATATTCGCGAATCTCAAAAAAGTTATCCCAAGGAATATAGGGTTGATTTTCCGCTTGTAGATAATCGATTAAACGATCCCTAGCAAAAACTAGATCGGCCCTTCTAGCCATGGTAATATCGGTAACAGAATCACCGATCGCAATAGTTTCTACTCCCGAATATTTGGCCATAATCAAGGCTTTAGCCACTAATTCCGTCTCATTTTCCCAATCGGAGTGAACTTGCAGATATTCCCCTTGAGTATGAAGATTGACCCCATAAATTGCTGTCACCTTATCTAATAGTCCCTCCCGTTTTAAGACCGTTTCAATCATGCCTTGGATGCCACCGGAGATAATAATAAAAGGGATGGATTGCTCCTGTAAAAAAGCGAGGAATTCGGCTAATCCGGGGCGAATTGGCTTGCTTTCGGCATAGGCGAGAATATCGGCGTATTTTTGGCTCGGTATCGACTCTAGCAGTTGACGGACACCCCGGCGCAGAGTCAGAGTGCGAGCGTACATTTGGGGCATAATTTGGGCCGATAAATCGGGGGCGAATTCTTTGAGCATACCCGCAAAAGTTTCCACGGCGGTGATAGTGCCATCAAAGTCACAGAAAACAATTTTACTCATGGGGTGACAAAATATCTGAAATTGGATATAATCGAAGGTTATGATTAATTTTACAGAGATTATCCGACTCTAGAGCTTCAACCCCCATGAAATCCTATCTCGCCGCCGCCATTCAAATGACCAGTCAGCCGGATTTAGAGAAAAATCTCGCTGCCGCTGAAGAGTTGATCGAACTTGCCGTGGGTAAAGGGGCGGAATTAATCGGTTTACCGGAGAATTTCGCTTTTATGGGGGCAGAAACCGATAAAATCGCCCAGGCTGAGACTATTGCTCTCAAAGCCGATAAATTCCTCCGCACCATGGCCCAAAGGTTTCAAGTGACCATTTTAGGGGGTGGTTTTCCCGTGCCGGTGACGGGTATTCCCGATAAGGCTTATAACACCGCTATTTTAGTCGATGGCAACGGTGCGGAATTAGCCCGTTATCAAAAAGTCCATCTCTTTGATGTCAATGTCCCGGATGGTAACACCTATCAGGAATCGAGTACAGTCATGGCAGGAATCGATTTACCGCCGATTTATGGCTCCGATAGCTTGGGAAAAATTGGCCTCTCGATTTGCTATGATGTGCGTTTTCCCGAACTCTATCGCTATTTATCGCAGCAAGGAGCCGATGTTTTATTTGTACCCGCGGCGTTTACGGCTTTTACAGGGAAAGATCATTGGAAAGTTTTGTTACAAGCGCGAGCGATCGAGAATACTTGTTATATAATAGCTCCCGCTCAAACGGGCAATAATTACGAACGCCGTTACACCCACGGTCACGCTATGATTATCGATCCTTGGGGTGTGGTTTTAGCCGATGCGGGGGAAGAAGCGGGAGTGGCAATTGCCGAAATTAATCCCCAACGTCTGCAACAGGTGCGACGACAAATGCCTTCCCTACAGCATCGTGTTTTTGTTTAAAATTCGATTCGACAATTTTAACGCCTAATTTTGGGATTTAACTCGGTTTTTTCGCGTAACATTGCTCCCTGATAACAAGGGTCGAATCTAAAACCTAATTAGTTAAGCTAAAAGCTTTGATGTACTGAGTTTCTAACCTTCTTTGCCAGATTCTCAGGGTAAGCTCATCTAATAAGGATGTAGTCGATTTATGCCACCCGATCAAACCATACCAAGTAACGAAGAACCAAAAATCTAGTTGGTTTATAATATTAAATAATTAACTTTATTTTTAGAGATGAATCTGATTTTGTCAAGCAAAGCGGCCGAAAGACTTCAACGAGAAGTGCAGTCAAGAGAAGATTTTATCGCCGATAATAATGCTTGGCGAATTGATGTCCTCGATCTCAGGAAGAGAGGTATTTTTCTCATTACTCAGGAAAAGAGTTTATACACCTTAATTTCTTCGTACAAGCAGGGAATTAAGGGAATTATCGCTCAAATTACCACCATTGATCGGCATGAGGGCGATTCCCCTGAAATTCATTATCTCAAATCCGAGAATAGGAGTCTGGTAAGCTCCATGAATAACATGAAGAATTTAATCGCTAAATTAGATCAGTACAATGCGGTTGATAACGAAAGATTTGCAGAAATAATTAATCAGACTCCCTTTAAATATTTATCTTACCGTACCCCGACCGAATGTTACCAAAATCTCTTGAATCAATCGAAGGTAGTACAATAAAACGGTCGTGTTTTAATCTAAGGAGAAAACGCTCCCCAATCTTCACAGCTTAAAACTAAATAGGGTTTGCTGAAAAAGTGGCTCTTCGGGACTTGGTATGGTTCGATAGGGGGGCATAAATCGACTAAATCCTTATCTGGCAAGAGATTTAATTGATTAGTTCGCTCTAGATCGCAAACAATTGACAAAAATCGCGGTAATGTCTTTCTCTATAAGGGTTTCATTCCTTATAACCCCCATCCATTGCATAACACAAACCGAAGAGCC
>NZ_JAPZQM010000590.1:0-2677 GCF_027530565.1 Microcystis sp. LE19-10.1B
TCAGGTGGTCAATTACCTAATTTTCAGGGAAAAAATCCCTAAATTTTCCCCCCAATCACTCCAATGGTAGGCACTTTTTCAGGGAAAAAAAGTCTAAAAGCCTTATCCAACAAGGTTTTTATATTTATTCAGCAAACCCTAAATACTGTCTGAACCCATTTTTTTGCGCTTCGCTCTTGAAGCAGTTGTCAAAACGTCCACACCATCGGTGAAAGCAGGGAGGCATCGCGACTGGGGTTGTCTCTTTCATCGCTGCTCTCTCAACGTCAAGTGCTTACTCTATAACGATTATACTCTATTATACTCTTGTTGATCGTTTAAGTCCCACTAGGATAAATTGATCTCTAATAACCCCGGTGGTGGCGCAATCTCGATGCGTGCCGCTTTCAGATCCACCAGTGGAACAATTTCTTTGACGAAGGGGACCAAGGCCCTGGCCTCTGAGTCGGAGGATGGACTTTTTTTCTTGACGGAGGCTAGATTTGCTTCTAGTTGCACTGCTAAAATGTCATTACCCGCCCACAAAATATCTACTACAACCCCGATTTTTTCTCCTGTCAGGTGATGATAAACCTCTAAGTTTACTAGCTCACTAACATGATATTCATCCGCTTTTAGGCGAGGTTTTTCTAGTTTATTCGCCCATAATTTATATCCGCGCAAAGCTTCGGCTTGTTCCCGATTTTCAACCCCCTCTAACTTGATAACATAAACATTTTTGCCCGGTAGCTCACGTCCCCTGAGCAGAGTAATTTCTCGGATTTCTCCCCCCTGGGGTCCTTGTATTCCCCTCATCCCTCGCTTCTGAAAACGTTCGGGAAAATCTGATACCGATAAAACTCGCAATTCTCCCTCCAGTCCCTGGGGTGCTACTATTGTCCCAATTTCTAGCCAATTTTCTTCCATTGTCTCGATATTTTTTGCTATAGCTTTCCCTAGTATATAGCCTTTTTTGTCTCGCTCCTAGATTTTAAAAGTCTTGGTAAGCTAAAATTTTTAGTTGACCTCTACTCCTGACCATTTTTTGACTTTTTACTGGTGACTTTTGACTAAATTATGACTATTTGGCAAGCGGATTTTTATAAATCTTCATCTTCTTCACCTCTTGAGACAGTCTGGCAATTGTTAATTTCCGATTCTCTTGGTCATCTTATCTATGAAAATTCCTGTCCCCAATCCCAAGCTAATAGCGACTGGTTAACCCAACAGTTACAGCAAGCTTGTCAAGTCTCCCCTCCGGAAATTATCCAAGTTTTTCGCCCCCAATGCGCCAATTTATTTCTCCTCGCTGGTCAGAATTTACAGATCAAAATTGAGTTAACCCGTCACGTTAACGCTCTGAAAAAACAGCTAGAATTGCGGCAAATCCCCATAAATATCGACTCTCCTCCACCGCAACCCCTACCAGACCAATTTTTAGGTCAAGAGTGGCGTTTTGCTCGCTTTCCCGCCGTTGATTTAGTTAACTTTTTTGGCGATCGCAGAATACCGATTCTTTCCCTACCAGAAGCCTTTTCTCCTTTAAAATTAGGTTTAGCCTCCACTCTCATGATCCCCGGCGTGGTTATTACCGGTGGTAAAAAATCTCTTGCCATCGCTCGTTGGTTAGAGGAAATTAACCCGGTATTTATCGATCATATTCCCACAGAAAGGGGGCGATCGGGCGGTTTAGTCTTGGAATCGGGTCTAAATGAACGTTGGATTTTTCTGACCTACGAAGATGAAGAAGTGGCCCTGGCAGCCAATGTTTATCAAGCAACCAAACAGGAAAGCCAAGGTTTGCACTTTCTCCTGATACAACCGGATGATTCTGGTCGCACTTTTACCGGCTTTTGGCTACTGAAACAAGTTTAACCCCCAAGCTGTCCCCAAGAGGCAAAGAATACCCGCTAAACCCGCTAAAGGTTGGTTATAGATACCTTTGACCCAAACTAACCCAGAATCGCTGTAAGACATCAATTCGGCACTGTCTAGCAAAGCTAATCCCCACACCCAACCGCTATGAAGTCCCCAAGCTAATCCTAAACTACCATGATCGATCGCCCGCGCCCAGACCAGAACCATCCCCATCAGAAATAAACCGGGTAGTTGCGGCAGCGTTTGCTGACGGTCCCAAAGCAGGTGCAGCAGGGCAAAAATTAGGCTAGAAATGGCTCCCGCCACCCAAAAACCGTATTCTTGGCTTAATTGGCTCAAAAAGATGCCCCGAAAGATTAATTCCTCGGTAATACCCACCCAGAGAGCCACTATCAACAGGGGTAAACTCAAGGAAAAAGCGCGAGTGAGGTTTTTGGGCTGCCAATGTACCCATGTCAAAATCCCCTCTAGGAAAAAAATTATCCCTAATCCCACCACTGCCAGGATTAATCCTTTAGTTAGGGAGATAAATAGGGAAAATGACCAAATTAATCCGTAATTATGGAGGCTGCTCCCCTCTATCTTCAATAATCCCCAGATAACTAAGGGAGCCAAGGCGTAAAGAGAGGCCACTAGGGGCAATTTCTGGTCAGGTTTTGTCCCTTGCAGCGGTTGCCATCCCAAACGACTCCCTAAACCAATGGCAATCGGCAGCCAGAGAATTAACCAGGCTAACAGGAAAATAATAATTTTTATTAAGGCGGCAATCTCCATTGTCAATTAGGTGTTACGGAAGTGGGGTTTTGCTCGCTTTCCCGCC
>NZ_JAPZQM010000022.1:0-12886 GCF_027530565.1 Microcystis sp. LE19-10.1B
ATAAATTCTCTCTAGCATTTTCTGGCTCTCGGGGTTTAGGTCTCTAATCAATCTCATTGTATTTTCCTGCTGCTTCGTTTTTTTATGTATTATACTTCTTAATTTTTTATTTGGGTAATTAATTTTGCATGACTACTTAGAATTAAACCGATGCTCTGGGGTTGATATTCTGGTCGGATTTCATCCCCCGCAAAGGTGAGTATCTTGTTGAAAAATGTAGCGGGGGCATTCATCCGACATTTTCGGTAATAGTTTCCTATAATCAGGGTTTTATCTCTAGTGGGACTTAGACAAAAAACAAATCGAGAAAAGCCTCAACTCCAATCCCCGCTTGGGATTTACTTCGAGAAGCCCAAAATCGCTGAAACCCAGATAGATCAAGGAAAATCATCAATCGAGGTTAACCCTTTGTCCCGTAATGGTTTGAGCCTTTTTTGCTGACCGAAAACGCCTAAGTCCCACTAGAAAAGTCCCTGTTTACTTAATAAAGAAACTTGGACAAATTTATATAATAATGCTTGGTAGTGAAGCTTCTCAATAATTGATTCCCCATGACTTGGTTATATAAAACCCCTGGTATTCCCGATGAATTGTTTGAACGTTTGCCCGGGATTCCCTTGAGTAAACGCGAGGTGAGATTATTGATGATTTCCGCTTTGAGGTTAGGTGATGGGGGGGTTTTCTGGGATATCGGGGCGGGAACTGGCACTATTCCCGTTGAAATTGGCTTATTATGCCCCAATAGTCCGATTATTGCCATTGAAAGGGATGAAGAAGTGGCCAGTTTAATCCGCCGTAATTGCGATCGCTTTGGGGTAAAAAATGTTACGGTTTTTGAAGGCAGCGCGCCCGATTGTCTGCCCAATATATCCCTAGCACCCGATCGCGTCTGTATCGAGGGCGGCAAACCGATTAAATCGGTTCTGCAAGAAGTGTGGCAATACCTGAAACCCAACGGCCGCATCGTGGCTACGGCCAATAATTTAGAAACCCTCTATCAATTTTCCGAAGGCTTTTCTAATTTACAGGCGCGTAATATCGAGATTGTCCAAGCGGCAGTAAATCGCCTAGAAACTAGGGGTATTCACCAAGTTTTTGCCGCCGTTGATCCCATGTTCATCCTGAGTGGCGATAAACTTTAATTGGGGATAACCTTCCATAAAGTTTTCTTAATCTATATAATTATGACAATGCCGCCTAACTTCTCTGGATTAACCATGCCTTGGCCACGCATTGTCAGCGCTATTTTTGCTATTGCCTTCGCACTGGGAATTATTATCGTTGGGGGTTGGTATTTCACCCTCGGCATCGGTGTTATCGTCTTTTTGGGACAATTGGAGTATTTTCGCTTAGTTCGCGCTAAAGGCATTGAACCGGCCGCTAAAACCACTCTCGTAGTTTCGCAATTATTACTACTGACGGCAACTATGGCAGCCCCCCTCACCGATGCCATGTTTCCCCTCGCTGGGGCGTTAATTTGTTTTTATCTGCTCTTTCAGCCCAAAATGGCGACAATTGCCGACATTTCCACCTCAATTCTCGGTCTGTTTTACGGTGGTTACTTACCTAGTTATTGGATTCGTTTACGGGTCGGTTTTTCTCCCGAAAGTAGTCCCGTCGCTATGGCCAGTAACTTACCCCTAATGGGATATTGGCCGGAATCCTGGATGGAACCGAAATTATTCCCGGCCGCTTTGACGGTGACTTTTCTAGCTTTCGGTTGCATTTGGGCCGCCGATATCGGAGCTTATATCATGGGAAAATGGTTAGGGAAAACCAGTTTATCGCTGATTAGTCCCAAAAAAACCGTGGAAGGTTCCTTTTTTGGCATTTTAGGCAGTATAGCGGTGGCCGATTTGGGTGCTTGGTATTTAGATTGGCCCTATTGGCAGCTGACGGGCCTAATTTTGGGCTTATTAATTGGTATTGTCAGTTTATTGGGCGATTTGACCGAATCGATGATGAAACGCGATGCTGGGGTCAAGGATTCCGGCCAGTTAATCCCCGGTCACGGTGGTATACTCGATCGCACTGATAGTTATGTCTTCACCGCTCCCCTAGTATATTATTTCGTCACTTTACTGCTGCCCTGGTTGCGCTAGTAATTTGTATCTTCTCCAAGTGCTAAATTAAAGATTAAACCCAAATTTGCGATTATGTCAGGAGTCGTCTATCCCCGGGGTAAAGTTTATCTTCTCGGTGCGGGAATCGGTCAGAGCAGTTTTCTCACCCTGCAAGCGCGAGCAATTTTAGCCACGGCCGAGGTTTTGCTGTATGATGCCCTAGTGGATAGTCAAATCTTCTCCCTCGTGCCGAAAACCTGTGTTTTAGTCGATGTGGGCAAACGGGGAGGACAACCCGGCGCCGAGCAAAATCAGATTAATCGGATATTGGTTAATTATTGTCAAGAGGGAAAACGAGTTATTCGGCTTAAAAGTGGTGATCCGGGGGTTTTTGGGCGAGTATATCCTGAAATGTTAGCCTTAAAGCGGGCTGGCTGTGATTTTGAACTGATAACTGGAATTTCCTCCGCTTTGGCCGCTCCTTTATTGGCCGGAATTCCCCTGACGGAAAAGGATATTAGTCGCTGTTTTGCGGTCTTGAGCGCTCACGATCCCGAGTCTCTCGATTGGTCAGCTTTAGCTAAAATTGATACACTGGTGCTATTGATGGCTGGTCAGTCTTTAGGGCAAATTATCGAGAAATTATGCCAAAATGGGCGGAATATTCACGACTCGATCGCTATTATCCGCCAGGCGGGACGCAAGGATCAACAAATTTGGCGCGGCACTTTAGAAAATATTCTCGCTCAAACCGCCGGGGTGTCCCTCTCACCCTCTATTATGGTCATTGGTCAAGTTGTGGATCTGGCGATTATGTCCTCTCCCCCACCCCTAGGAGGTAAAACTATTGTTATTACCCGTGCCGCCGAGCAAACGAGTCAATTTAGCGAAATTTTGCAAAATCAAGGCGCAGAAGTCCTAGAAATGCCCGCTTTAGAGATTCGTCCCCCCGACCGTTGGCAAGGTTTAGACGATGCCATCGCTCAGTTAAAAGAGTTTGATTGGCTGATTTTAACTTCTGCCAATGCTGTTAATTTTTTCTTTGATCGCTTGACATTTTGGGGAAAAGATGCTAGGGCTTTAGCAACCATAAAAATCGCCGTGGTGGGCAAAAAAACCAGCCAAGTTTTGCACTCACGGGGATTAAAAGCGGATTTTATCCCGGGGGATTTTGTCGCCGATGCCTTGGTAAACGAGTTTCCCGACCCGATTAGGGGGCAAAAATTCCTCTTTCCTCGCGTGGAAACGGGAGGCAGAGACATATTAGTTAAGGAATTAACGGCCAAAGCTGGTCAGGTGACGGAAGTGGCCGCATATTATTCCGGATGTCCGGCACGCATGGATAGGGGCATCTGGGAAGCGTTTCGAGATGGGAAAGTCGATATAGTCACCTTTGCCAGTTCCAAAACCGTCCAGAATTTTTATCGGTTATTGCTGCAAGAAACGGCAGAATTATCGGTTAATTCCCTATTAGAAAAAGTTTGTCTGGCTTCTATCGGTCCGCAAACTTCAAAAACCTGTCAAGAGTTATTTGGTCGTGTTGATATCGAGGCGCAAGAATACACCCTAGAAGGGTTGACTAGCGCTTTAATCGAGTGGAGTAAGACCTGAGATCCTCGCCGCCGTAAAACAGACGGCGATTCCCAAACCTGACGATAAACAAAGCCATAAAAATCTAGGAATCTCCCCATGAGTAACCCTATTATCATTGAAACTGACTTAAAAGATATTCTCGCTAAACTTGACAATCGGTTAGAGCGAATCGAAACAAAACTAGAAGTATTGCCGAAAATAGAGGCCGAAGTTTCCCAACTCAAAGAGGATGTCAGAAACCTGAAGGGAATCGAAACAAAACTAGAAGTATTGCCGAAAATAGAGACCGAAGTTTCCCAAATCAAAGAAGATGTCAAAGACTTGAAAGAAAGGGCAACGGCTCAAATATGGGCTTTGATAGTCACTGTTATCGGTGCAACTGTTGCAGCAATTATCAAATTCGGTTTTCTGACTAAAACTTAAATCATCCCTAAAAACTAAGTTGGAACTAGACAAGTTCCAACCAGTAACAAAAAATTGACCTTGAAGATTAACGACGGATTGGTGCCATCGCACCGTCGGCGGCGGCGCGAAAAGGTTCCACTGCCTCGCTATAATCGATCGGTAAAATAGCCACCACGTTATCATGAGGACGGGGAATAATTACCCAGGTTTCTAAAGCTGCCCCCTCGGTTTTATTGACGGCTTCAATGCCGGCAGCCATAGCGGTTTTTACCTCCTGTACATCCCCACGAATATTGAGGGTAAAACGGGCGCTTCCTGCCCTTAAATAGCCAACAATCGTGATCCGTCCTGCTTTTACCATCGCATCGGCGGCCGCTAGAATACCGGGGAAACCTTTTGTCTCGATCGATCCCACCGCGGGTTGGGCTGTCATAAATTAACTCCTAATAACAAAAATCAGATAAGTTTAATTGATAGAATCCAATCTATTTTCCAGTCTTTAACTATAGTCTAGTTTGGGGTAAATCGCTAGGGAAATTAACTGCGAAAACGGTCTGACTTAGGCGTATGCTGCACTGGTAAAACTGCCAGTACATTTTCTGGAGGATTCGGTACGATGTAATGACTGACCACATTACCACCAAAAGCGGTCATCGCCGCCGCTAATCCTGCCTCTACTGCTGGTTTAACCTCGGAAATCGGACCGCGAATCGCCACCAAAAATTCGCCCCTTTCCGCTAGATCAAAATAAACTAGGGTGACTCGTCCCCCTTTAACCATGGCATCCGCCGCCGCTAAAACGGGGGGAAAACCCAACGTTTGAATGACTCCGACCGCCTCGGGCATTTTTCCTGATCTCCTGCGAAAGCAACTTTACATTATACCCCGAACCTGTATTTATATTTTCTTCTGGAAATCCGCGACCGATCGAGCCTGTTTTTTCTCCAAATACTGTTGATGGGACTGATCGGCCAGATAATAATCTCCTGCGGGTTCGATCAAAGTAACGATATCCTGCTGAAACTTTCCCGATAGTTGTAGTTGACGCTTGCCAGCAGTGGCGATTAACTTTTGTTCTGGGGTGTGATAAAAAATAATCGATCGATATTGTTCTCCCCTGTCCGGTCCTTGGCGATTTAACTGAGTCGGATCATGGATTGACCAAAAAACGGCTAATAACGCCTCGTAGCTTATCTCTTGGGGATTATAGGCAATTTGTGCCACTTCCGCATGACCGGTAATTCGCGATAACACATCGAGATAACTAGGATTGGGGAAATTTCCCCCCATATAACCCACAGAAGTCGCTAAAACACCAGGTAAACGCCGAAATGCGTCCTCGGTTTTCCAAAAACAGCCGGCCCCAAAGGTAGCTTTTTCGCCGCTATTCATTTCCCCTCACATCCTTGGCAAATTCCACCACTGCTTTTGTAATTGCTTCGCTTAAATTAGCATAAACTTTGGCAAAAGGGGGAGCTTTTTCGGTTAATCCTAGGATATCCGCCGTTACCAACACCTGACCATCACAATCTTCCCCCGCACCGATACCAATCGTCGGGATAGTCAATTTATCGGTAATAGTAGCGGCTAAATTGGCGGGAATATGTTCCAAAACCAGGGCAAATACTCCCGCTTTCTCCAAGGCTAAAGCTTCCTCGATTAATCTTTGTGCATCCGATGGAGTTTTTCCCTGCTGACGGTATCCTAACCGATGCACCGACTGGGGAGTTAATCCGATATGACCCATAACAGGGATGCCTATCTCGGTTAAACGGCTAATAGTCTCGATCATAGCGGGATAACCTCCCTCTAATTTTACCCCTTGCACTCCCGCTTCCTTTAACATCCTTCCGGCGGAGTGAATTGCCTGACTGACACTTTCCTGATAGCTGAGAAAAGGCAAATCACAGACAACTAAAGCTTGTTTTACCCCACGAGACACGGCCGCCGCGTGGTGAATCATCGCCTCTAGGGTGATCGGTAAAGTGGTAGGATAGCCCAAAGCGGTCATAGCTAAGGAATCACCTACCAAGATAATATCAATTCCTGCCCGATCGAGCAGTCGCGCGATCGGATAATCCCAAGCTGTGAGGGTGACAATCGCGCGTTTTTGCTGTTTCCACTCGATTAATTTGCTGGTGGTGACTGCCATTATTTATTCACTGCGGACAGCTTCGAGGATACGGGAAAAATAGAAACGAGTGCTAGTCATACTCGTCCGTTCAATTTTAAAGCCATTTTCGTTGAGAGCGGCGACAATAGTTTTTTCCTTGTGTTGATAGGCGCGAGTGGTTTTACTCGGACCGGGGAAAAATTGACCAATTTTCTTGAGAATGGTTAATAAACAGGTTTTAGGGGCAAAACTGAGGATTAAACGGGATTGAGCTAGGGATCCCAGGTGTTTAATCATTCCTAATGCTTCTTCTGTGGGATAGTGAATGAGAACATCAAGACAGATGACCGTGTGATATTGGCCGGTTAATGCTTCTAAATCTTGAACGGCAAAGGTGAGTTTACTGGTATCTGCTAACTCTTTGGCTGCTCTTTCCTTGGCTTCTGTCACCATTTTCTCAGAAATATCACTGGCGAAAATAGTTGCGCCCGCTTGAGCGAGGGGAATACTAAGACTACCGACTCCACAACCGGCATCACAGATCGAGAGATTGGGCAAATTGTCATCACTTTCTAACCAACCGATAACGGTATCGAGCGTCTGTTGATGACCGATGCGAATATCTTTTTGTACTTTGTTAACTTCGCCATCCCCATAAATCCGGCGCCAGCGATCGAATCCTGTGGCGTTAAAATAGTCCTTGACTATGGCTTTATCGTCTAATGTGTTGGTCATAACGAAATCTAAACGAGCGGAGATGGTTATTAGTTTATCCTACCTTAAAGATCCCAACCGTTGCCGCTGGGCTGATTCCTGAGCAGTCAGGAAAGGACCCGGAGCGATGGCAACTCTGTGCAAAAGCTTAATTTGTTTTCCACTTCACTTTTAGTTAACCTAAAGTGAATATCATGTAATCGTCCCAAGATTGATTAGTAAGGGTTCCATGTCAATTATTACCCATAGAACTAAGATCGTAGCCACGATCGGCCCTGCGAGTAATTCGCCAGAAGTCCTCAAGCAGATGATCGGTGCGGGGATGAATGTAGCGCGGCTAAACTTTTCCCACGGTAGCTACGAAGATCATGCGAGAGTTGTTACCCTTTTACGGCAAATTTCTCAAGAATTAGACAATCCTATCACTCTCCTGCAAGATTTACAAGGGCCGAAAATTCGCGTTGGTAATCTCCCCAATGGTTCCATTACCATCAACGACGGCGATTATCTCACCCTTGTACCCATGGATGAGTATCGGGGAGAAGCGAACACCGTTTCGATCGATTATCCCTATCTGGCCGAGGAAGCCAAGTTAGGTGAGCAAATTCTCCTTGATGATGGCTTATTAGAGCTAAAAATCGTTGAAATTAACGGAAAAGACCTAAAATGTCAAGTGTTGGAGGGAGGAATTCTCAAGAGTCGCAAGGGAGTCAATCTACCCCGTCTCAATTTGCGCTTACCTTCCATGACCGAAAAAGACAAACAAGACCTAGAATTTGGTCTTTCTCAGGGGGTTGATTGGGTTTCCCTCAGTTTTGTTCGTAAAGGAGAAGATATCAAGGCGATTAAGGCATTTTTAGCCGAGAGAAATCATGCGGATATGCCAGTGATGGCTAAAATTGAAAAACCGCAAGCGATCGAAAATTTGGAGTCAATTATCGAGGAATGTGACGGAATTATGGTGGCCCGGGGCGATTTGGGGGTAGAGTTAAGTCCCGAAAAAGTCCCCATGTTGCAAAAACGCATTATCAAACTCTGCAACATGAAAACCATTCCCGTCATCACTGCCACCCAGATGTTAGAAAGCATGATTAACAATCCCCGACCGACTCGGGCCGAGGCTAGTGATGTGGCTAATGCGATTATCGATGGAACCGATGCGGTGATGTTATCGGGGGAATCAGCAGTGGGAGATTTTCCCGTCAAAGCTGTGGCTATGTTGGCCAAAATCGCCCATGATGTGGAAGCGGATGTGAAGTTTGATAATGCTCCCCCCAATCAGTCCGATGAAACTCACGCTCTCAGTGAGGCTTTAGTGGCGATCGATCAAACCCTTGATCTCCGTTATATTGTCACTTTTACCACCTCTGGCTACACTTCGCTACTGGCTTCTAAGGAACGTCCCTCGGTTCCCGTCATTGCCATGACTCCCAATAAACGAGTCTATCACCGTCTCAATCTAGTCTGGGGTGTGATCCCGATTCTTCTTGATCATCAGGTGTCCGTCTTTGAGGATGTGTTAAAGCAAACGGAATCAATTCTGCTTCAGAAAAATCTAGCGCAATCGGGCGATAAAATCCTGATTATGGCGGGAATTCCCATGCAGAAAACTAAAGGCACCAATTTCCTCAAAATTCACAGGATTCCCTAAGTTCTAGGATTCAGGAGTCAGGGTACAGGAGATAGGAGATAGGAGATTATTTCTATTTATTCTCCCCACACCCCACACCCCACACCCTACACCCTACACCCCACTTCCCCACTTCCCCAAGAAAAACTTTTTGCCGCAAACCCTAGATACAGATTTCGGGCGGTGGATTGGTTGTGATAGATGTATAAATATCGATCGCTTGCTATCAATCTTGATGAAAAGACGATATTTTCTGGCTTTTATCGGCTCAATTGTCCTTAGTTGCTTATTATCTCCAGACATAAACCTTTTTTCCTCTACTATCGCCACTGCACAAACCCAGACAATTCTAGTTTCTGCCGCCGCTAGTCTCAAAGATGCCCTAGAAGAAATCAAGCCGGGGTTTGAAAAAGCCCATGCCAACATTAAAGTTAACTATAACTTCGGTGCGTCGGGAGCTTTGCAACAGCAAATTACACAAGGTGCGCCGGCCGATGTTTTCGTCTCGGCCGCGACTAAGCAAATGGACGCTTTAGCAAAAGCTGGTTTAATCGATAGAAGTACCAGAAGAAACCTGCTCACTAATCGCCTAGTTTTAATCGTTCCCAAGAATTCCACCCTAAAAATCAGCGATTTTCGTTCCCTGACTAACAGTAATGTCCAAAGAATTGCCGTGGGTGAACCGCGCAGCGTTCCCGTCGGTCAGTACAGCGAAGAAGTTCTGAAAAATCTCGGCATTTTAGAGCAAATAAAACCAAAACTGGTCTTGGCCAACTCTGTCCGTAATGTTCTCGCCGCCGTAGAAACTGGTAACGCCGATGCTGGCATTGTTTACCTCACCGATGCCAAAATTTCCGACCAAGTAAAAGTAGTGGCTACGGCTGCCAATAATCTCCATTCTCCGATTATTTACCCGATAGCTGTCATCAAAGCCAGTAAAAACCCGCAAGCTGCCAAGACTTTCGCCCAATATCTCACCAGCACAGCCGCTAAAAACATTTTTGAAAAATTCGGCTTCGGAATAGCCAGATAATTTAGGGGAAGTGGAGAAGTGGGGAAGTGGAGAAGTGGAGAAGTGGGGAAGTGGAGAAGTGGAGAAGTGGAGAAGTGGAGAAGTGGAGAAGTGGAGAAGTGGGGAAGTGGGGTAGTGGGGAATTTCAACTAAAACCCCAACACCCCAACACTCCAACACCCCAACACTCCAAAACCCCAAAACCCCAAAACCCCAAAACCCAACCCCTGACCCCTGAAAAATGCCAGACTTTTCCCCCCTATGGATATCCCTGAAAACCGCCACCATTGCCCTGATAATCATCTTTTTTCTCGGTATTGCCGCCGCTTATTGGATGTTAGGCTATCGCGGACGGTGGAAATCCCTAATCGAGGGAGTTTTCGTCGCACCCTTAATCTTGCCCCCGACGGTGCTAGGCTTCATTTTACTGCTCCTATTCGGCAAAAACGGACTATTAGGACAGTTATTAGACTTATTTAACTTTCGCGTCGTTTTTACTTGGTATGCCGCCATTATCACCGCGACGGTGGTGGCTTTTCCCCTGATGTACAAAACCACCCTAGGGGCTTTTGAACAGGTGGATGCCAACATCCTACAGGTTGCCCGCACTCTGGGCGCGACGGAGAGAAAAATATTCTGGCGCGTACTTTTGCCCCTCTCCTTCCCCGGAGTATTAGCGGGATTAACCCTAGCTTTTGCCCGCGCTTTGGGGGAATTTGGGGCGACTTTGATGTTAGCGGGTAATATTCCGGGGCAAACTCAAACTATCCCGATGGCGATTTTCTTCGCTGTGGAAGCAGGAGCGATGACTGAGGCTTGGATATGGGTGTTTATTATCATATTAATCTCCCTATCGGGGATTATCGCCGTTAATCTCTGGCAAAGTCAACGCAAACAGCAATTAGGACGACCGGGAGAAAGCAAACCTAACGAGATGGAGGACTGGCTGCCACCCTGTTGGGGTCGCGATTTTGCCCTTTTAGAAGCTGAAAATCAGCATTATAGGGATAAAATAGGCTTATTTGTCGATATAGAGAAATATTTACCCGGTTTTAACCTCTCGGTAACTTTTAACTGCCAAAATCAGCCCCTAGGACTATTAGGGGCTTCGGGGTCGGGAAAAAGCCTGATTTTGCGATCGCTGGCTGGTGTGGAAACGCCCTCAAGGGGTCGTATTGTCTTAAATGGGCGCATTCTCTTCGACTCCGAAAAGGGAATTAATCTCCCCAGTCGTCAGCGTCGTATCGGTTTTGTGGTGCAGAATTATGCCCTTTTTCCCCATCTCACCGTGGCAGAAAATATCGCTTTTAGTCTCCCCAAAAACTTATCTAAAAAAGTTATTAAACAGCAGATTGCCAACCAATTGGAATTAGTGCAGTTACCCGGCATGGAAAACCGTTATCCCCATCAATTATCGGGGGGACAACAACAACGGGTCGCCATCGCTCGCGCTTTAGCTAGTCGTCCGGAAGCTTTATTATTAGATGAGCCTTTTTCTGCCCTTGATACCCATCTACGCGCTCAATTAGAACGTCAGATGATCAAAACTTTAAGTAATTACGATGGCGTGACAATTTTTGTTACCCACAATATGGATGAAGCCTATCGAATATGTGAGAATTTATTAGTTATGGAAAAAGGGCGGGCAATTGCTAATAATTCTAAGCAGAAAATTTTTGAGCGACCAGATAGCGTTAGTTTGGCAAAAATTACGGGCTGTAAGAATTTTTCCCGTGCTATAATCATTAATAATCAACAATTGGAGGCCATTGATTGGGATGTTAAATTACACACCGTCCCCGGGATTCCCGACTATTTAGCCTATACGGGAATTCGCGCCCATCAAATTATTTTTGGTCGAGATTTAGGCGATATTAATACTTTTACCTGTTGGTTAGCTAATGCCATTGAAGGACCCCATCGGGTGACTCTCTATCTGAAACTTAATCAACCCTCCAACCACGACCGCGATTTTCATATCCAAGCAGAGTTATATAAGGATAAATGGTTAGAAATTAAGGAGCAAGCTTTGCCTTGGACTGTTACTTTATCTCCCCAGCGTTTATTATTATTAAAGTAATGGGTTAATTTTTATCAAGTGCTGACAGATATAGAGCTTCTAAAATCCCAGACCATCCCGTTAAATACCCGCTCGTGTCATTAGTTAGTAAAAATGTTATATATGGAGTTATAAAATCATGGCTAAAAAGGAATCTTGTGATTGGATAATGCGAGTGGATTTACACTTACCCACTCCTGATGAAATGCCAGATGAAATGTTAGAAATAGCATCATCAATCGCGTGGGTTAATTACCGAGTGGAGGGGCCAGGTTGTCTGTGGCTGATGGTTAATTCCTGCTGTGAACCTAAATTTATGTATCTGCCAGATATCAAGTTAAAACGAATTGCCGAAAGAGCGCATCCAGAGGTAGATATTTACGATCCAATTAACGAACTCCTGCTGTTAGTCAGTCCCAATTGGGAAATATTTTCAGGGGAATTAGTGGGAGATAATGAAACACATTTTTATTACCGAATTAACGTCAAAAAACGAGTAGGAAAATCCTGTGAAGATTGCTGGGAGGTTTGGGGAGAAAAGTTAGGAGAAGTTGGTCGAGAAGGAATGGTAAAAGTAGTGGAAGATGTCTAAAGTGTCGATTGAGTAATTGATTGCTCACCACAGAGACCCAGAGGACACAGAGTTTTTTAAGTAATTTTTCTGATTAATGAAATAGTGTTATATTGGTAGTTAGGATATGGGAAAAAGGCAAGGAAGCGGTTCGGATTTTGTGCTGTCCTTTGGGTGCGGGGTAAAAAATTAGAAGAAAAAGCCCGCAACCCCCTCAGAGGTATTTTAGAGGGCTACATTCCGCACTTCAGAAGGAGGTTCAAGTTATTGAAATAGTTTCAAAAGCCAACAAAAAAAATCAGTTGTATGGTGCGGAGTTAATCGTAGCTGATAGATGGTTCCCCAGTAGCAAAATCTGTTCCAATTGTGGATACAAAAAAGAGTCTCTATCTTTATCCGAAAGAGTTTTTGATTGTGAACAATGCTCTTTTGTTTGTGATAGAGACTTGAACGCTAGTCTCAATCTAGCTTCTTTGGCGGTGAGTTCCACCGTGTCAGCCTGGGGAGTAGATAGTGCCGACACTGCTACCTTGAAGCAGGAAATTAGCTTCAAATTTGCTCATGAGTAGATTTGAGTAAGTTTAATAGAGTTCTTGCATAATTAATTTTTGAGAGGGCAAAAATGAGAAAAATAAGCATAAAATTGCATAAAATAACCAAATAGAGCATTTAATTGATTAATGCTCATTCTTAATTCTCCTGACTACTGACTACTGGCTCGGAGAC
>NZ_JAPZQM010000614.1:0-4264 GCF_027530565.1 Microcystis sp. LE19-10.1B
ACGTTCAAAAACCTTGCATTATCCTTCTTGTAGTACATCGCTTGGTACAAAAAACAAGGGCAACAAAGCCTAAAACGACCGGCTCCTGACGACCGGCTACTGACTCCTACCCCCAGGAAAAACTTTTTCAGCAGACCCTAATTAAATTAAAAATGGATTTTAGGTTCGATCCCCCCTGCCCTCCTTGATAAGGTAGGGTTGATTCATGAATCAACCCTACTATTTAGGGGACAAGCGTTCTTGAATTTGATTAATTGCCCAGCTTAAAATCGCCCCCGCAATTAAAATACTAATAGCAGGATTGAATAAGGGCAGCCAAAGACGCTGAAAAAGTTTAAATCCTAGGGGAATTCCCGTGGATTCACCGATAACAGCCAGGGCAAACCAGAGAAAGCCCGCTATTACTAAAAACACATCAAATATTAAGATTCTATTCAACCACTTGACAAATTGCTCTTTCATTGCAGCAAAAACTTAGGTTATTTAACAGTTCATTCACGAAAAAGTATAGCACTGTCACCTTAATCCCAAGCTCTCCAGAGCCAAGCGAGTCCGGCAGTAATGATTAAAACTTTAGTTAACCAATCTCCCCAGCGCACATATAAAGTTCTTGTATCCCGTCGATAAATTGTTTCGCTATGGATTTGATATTTATCTAAATCCGATAGCCAAAGCTGATTACCGTGGGGATCGACAAAAGCAGAATAACCTGTATTGGTGGCCCGGGCCATCCATCGATCGGTTTCGATCGCTCGCATGGTATCCTGAGCATGGTGTTGAGCGGGCATGGCGTGGCTATAATGGGCGTTATTAGAAGCAGTAATAATAAATTCGCCTCCTCTAGCAGTTTGACGGCGAAAATGTTCGGAAAAAGCCGACTCGTAACAAATGCCCACAATTATTTTACCGAAAGGGCTGTCAATAATTTGATCAGGATTTCCCTGGATTAAATGCGCTTGCAAGGGAGAAAGGCGATCAACAATTCCGCCCAAAATTTCCTGAAAAGGAACGTATTCGCCTAAAGGCACGAGAATTACTTTATCATACCGACTAATCACCTGTCCCTCGCCATCAATGGTCAAGAGACTATTGTTATAACCCTTGTCCACCTTGCCAAATGCACCTAACCAGATTGGCGTTTTTTTGGCTAAAATTGCCGAATAAATCGAGCTATTATTGACTAAGTTCTCCCAATAGTAGGGTAAGGCGGTTTCAGGAGTTAAGACGGCATCTACTCCTCGATCGGCGAGAATTTGATAACCAGAGGTGTAACCTTCGAGCGCCTTTTGAAATCCTAGGGGCGAAAGTTTAATCGTGTTGGCAATATTGCCCTGAATGACGCCAATTTTTATCCCTAAATCCCTTGACTTTTCGATCGGTTTATGGTATGTGTTCCATCCCCAGAGATGGAGGCTAAAACAAATAAGCAGGGGTAAAGAGAGAAAAGCGAGATTTTGCCGCGATTGACGGATTAGGAGCAAGCTTTCGGCGATTAAACCGTTAACTGCCACAATTGCCGCCGTTACCGTCGTAAAACCCGATAATTTGCCCAATTGCAGAATCAATAAATTATGGGGACTTTGACTATAAGCAAGGGTAGTCCACCAGAGAGGGGATTGACTCCAGAGAGATTCTAACCCACACCAGAGGGCAGTACCGATGAAAACCCGTAGGAGGGCATCCCGAAAAGATGACTGATTAACACTTTTGTTGACATAAAACATGACTAACGTCCAAGTTAGCACGATCGCCGTTCCCCAAAAAGTAATAAACAACCAACAAAACAGGGCAATTAACAAACTCGCTAACCAGGGGACACCCATCCACGTCATCGGGTGAATTCCCGTGATCCAGAATAAAGCCAGACCATGGTAGGCAAAACCCCAGCCAAAACCGTATAAAAGCTGTTTTTTTAGGGATTTTTCCGCTAATCTCACAATAATCCACAGGGGGACGAGAGAAATCCAAGCGAGTAACCACCAAGAAACTGGCGCCACTGTTAACCCCATCCCCACACCGGCCAAAATTGCCCAGAGAAAACGCACCATCTTTCACTCCAGTCAGGTTAAACTCCTCTGACCTACTAGATCAGAGTAGCTAGAGGGAAGACAAAAAACAAGAGACACACAGAAGTTTTGGCTACATCTACAATAGATCAGTTAGCGAGTAAAAAAGCCCCTCGATCAGATGCTAAGTAGGGAGGCACAATTATTTGTAGGATGGGTTAGCGGTAGCGTAACATGAGCGGGCGTTGGGTTTCATGCTTCAACCCAACCTACGTTCATCTAGAGGGAAGACAAAAAACAAGAGACACAGAAGTTTTGGCTGCATCTACAATAGATCAGTTAGCGAGTAAAAAAGCCCCTCGATCAGATGCTATGGCAAGCTATAGACTCAGACAAACACAGAGATGAGGAATGTCACCCTCACCCTGAAAGCCTAAACTCGGACTGAATAAGTGATTGAATACATGGATAATTTTAACCCCAAAATAGCTACTCTGGCTCTTGTCTTGAATGTTGAGGAAAATCTCGAAGATATTTTTGGGAAAATAGCTAGTATGAGCGCTCATCAATTGCGAGCGCAGCACTGTTCAATTATGTTAAGCTCTCCACAGCAATTAAAGGGGGAAATTACCGATTATCTAGAAGTTTTTGCCCATTATGATGAGCTATCACCTTTAGCTGATCAAGAAATAATTAAACTCGATCAAGTTATTGCCGACAGTGTAGCGGCCACAGGAAAACCTTTACTAATTAAGGATATCACTCGATCGCCATTTGCCAGTGCAGCCCGTGATCCCAAAAGATCAAATAATAATAGTTTTATCTCCGTACCGATTATCCTCAATCAGCAGGTAATCGGAGTAATTAATCTCAGTTTTCCCCTAGACAAAAAACATTTTGAACCATTAGATTTAGAAATCTTGCAGTTATTCGCTCAACAGGCTGCCCAATCCCTGCAAATTTTTCATTTGCAAGGGATGTTAAAATCTCGTTTTGTGGCTATGGCAGTGACTAGAGAAATAGCAGAAATTCAGTCCGAACATTCGATCGCTGTTCACCCTTATCCCCCGAAATTAGCCAAAATTGTCGCTAAGGCTTTTTTTAAAGAATTAACTCAGGCCGGTTTTGGAACCCATGAAGTTATTGAGATTGCTAATGAGGTTTTGAATTTACTACAAAAGACTCTTAATAAACATAAAAATCGTCTGGAAGGAAAAGATTAAGCTCTAGTCAAGGGTTAAAATCGACTAACTTGCCACTCCCGTGCAGTGCCAAGAAGTAATTGAGATAGTTAACAGCTTAATTGACCGTTGTTTACTGATTACCGCTGCCGTCCTGCCGTCCTAATTCATAGACACCAGAGGCAACACAGGCGAGAATACCGACACTAATCGGCCAACTTTTTCCTAAACTAATCTCGATTAACCAATCGGAGAAACCGCCGAGAATGAGAAAGGGAATAATACTAAAGATAGAGGCATAAAAAGCATTTTGTGATTCTCTGGCGATGCGAGTTTTTTCAAACTCCTCTAGGGAAGTATAGAGGAAACGCTCGGCAAAATTAAACCAGCGATAGAAAATTTCTATAAACCAATTTCGCACCCCAGCTAACCCCAGATACAATGCTAAAGACCAGAGACAGCTACCGGCAATAAAGGCCGGGGAAATATTGATAGTGAAGGGCAGAAAGTCGATGACCATAAATGAGAGCCACAGAAGTGGTAAATTTGAGCGAACGGCTTGATCAATCTTAACAAGTCTTGACCCTGGCACCAAAAAGTTGACATCCTCACCGCCGGGGCCGGACGGTGATTTCCAAACCTGACGATTTGGGTTTCTGTTTGGGGTCCCTTACCCGGTTTCGCGGCTGCCTTAAGTAGTCGTGCAAAATTAATTTCCTAGTCGAGACAGGAGACAGGAGACAGGAGACGGGAGACGGGAGACGGGAGACGGGAGACAGCTATTAGGGATCGGATTTGAGTTTTCAGTTCACTGTTTGCTCACACCAGAAGTCTGACGGAGTAGTGGCTTAGATGTGTAATTAATTTTGCTTAGGTACTTAGGGCTTGCTGAATAAATCTAAAAACCTTGTTGGATAAGGCTTTTAGACTTTTTTCCCTCAAAAAGTGCCGACCATTGGAGGGATCGGGGGTAAAATTCAGGTACTTTTTCCCTGAAAATTAGGTAACTGACTACCTCAAAATCGGTAAAACCCCACACCCCACACCCCACACCCCACACCCTGCCCCCACCAACAA
>NZ_JAPZQM010000254.1:0-5433 GCF_027530565.1 Microcystis sp. LE19-10.1B
CTAAGACAAACATTTTACGCACGGGTTACTTAGATAAAATCAGTATAGCACAATAAAAGTTAAGTTAACAAGCTATAGTTTAAAAAGCCGTCCTAAAAGGACGGGGCTTTAACCCAAAATTTCGGTAAATTAAAACATTTGATTTACTTAGTTTCTAATCCTCTTTTTAGGTAGGAGAATTGTCAGAGCCTTTCTCTTGCCTATTGCCTATTGCCTATTGCCTTCAGAAACTGATAACTGATAACTGCTTAATTTCCTCGCCAAAAGACAATCGAATTATTGAGAGGTTGAATGGTGGTGCCGGGATAATAGAAAGCGAGAATTTGTTCGGGAGACCAACCCAAACGGGCTAAATTATAGGAACCAAATTGACTTAATCCTACCCCGTGGCCAAAACCGCCACCAATAAAGTTATAACCCTGGATCTGTCGATTGGTATCGTAGATAGGATCGATGTAGAATAGGGTACTGCGAGGCGGTCCCAAAGCACTACGCACCTCATTTTTATGCAGTTCCAAAATCCCCTTATCGGTTTGAACGGTCATAGTCAGAATCCGACCGGAAGGAGAGCGCTTAGTCACTTCCATCCATTGGATTTTCTGGAAATGGGCGAGGGGATGTTTTCTGCGTTTTAGATAGGTTTCTAGGTCTTGACTCAAATCAGCTAAAGAAGCTTGTTTTTGCCAGCGAAAAACCCGTCGGCCCGTCTCATTAAAACCATCTTTAAGATTAATAAACTGGCGAAAAGTTGTCTCATTAGCGAGAGATTGTTTCGAGAGATCCCAGACTCGATTGGGGGAGTCCACCACTGCCCGGAGATAAGGTCTTTCCTCCCCATCCCAAACATCACTAAAGAGGGCAGTTATTCCGCCGGTGGTAGAGGAATAAAGGGCATCCACTAACTCATTTTGGTAGGTTAAAACCAGGCCTCGCGTGGCCGCGATCGCTTGATCAGCCCGGGGATTAGTTCCCGTCAATCCATAATAAACTTGACAATGGGTATCGGCACAGAGTTCGTAATTATCGGCTTGAAAACGGCGGAGATTGCGGAGGGCGTAGGTACGGGCGATAATAGTTTGCGCTTGGGTGGCGCTTTCCGGGGCATCATGACCGATTTCGTGGGGTACAACCCCGCGCAGGTAGGTTTCGAGGGGAACGTTATTAACTAGGGTAAAAGTGCCGTAGGCGTTGGGCTGTAGGCGCATAGTTCCCCCGTACAAACGTAACTGATCGGGGCTATGGGTGACTTGAATCAGGTTTTTTTGGCTCTCGATTTCTAATTCTTTGGGAAAATAGCGCACCCCGTTGATCTGGAAAGAAACTTGCGGCTTTTCTTTGAGTAAAACACTATTAATATAGGGTTGATTGTGGCCTTTGGCTTGCAAACTGGTCAGCAACCAACGTCGCACTAGGGGATTTTCATAAACTTCTCGCTTTGCCCAGACCTGCCAGCGTCCGGGTTGGGTAATTTCCACTTTAATGCCCATTTTTGCCCAATTTTTGGCACTATTTTCGGCGGTTTCAAAGGTGGCGTGGTCGCTCAAAATGACTTTTTCTTGCAGGATGGGAGAAGCGAGGGGACGGGGAATAACTTCTAATTGTAGGCGATTGGTTTGCAGGGTTTGGGATTGGCCATCTTCTCCCAGCACCCGCAGGGTGAGATGATCACCATTGGTACTGCCCAGGGTTAATTTTTCCTTGGCTTCATCGCCAAAACGTTGGACAATGCCCACTCTCAGAAGGACATCCTTGGCTATAGCGGCAGGAATTAGGGTTAAACTGAGCAAGATCGCCGCAGTTATGGAACCGATGCTAATTATTTGTTTTTTTTCCTTGATTTTTAGCATAAAGTCAAGTATCTGTTAATAAGTTTTCATAAAAGTTGAGGATATTCAGAGATTATAGCAGCAAGCCGTTAGGGGAATAGGGTAATGGGGGGGATAGGGGAATTTCCACTAAAACCCTAAAACCCTAAAACCCCAACACCCTCAAACCCCAACACCCAACATCCAACCACCAACAAAGCATCTAACTTCCCCCATCGCTGATAATGCGTAAACGTACCATTTTCTGGCCACCTTCATCCAGTTCCACTTCGATCACTTCACTGGTTAAACTTTCCAAACAGGTTAACATCGATCGCAGATGGGGATTACTTGCTCCCGTATCCACATAGAGGCGATCGGACAAACTACCTAAACGTTTCCAAGTAGTATAAAGTTTAGCTACGGCCTGCTCTAATTGTGTGGCTTGTTTAACCAGATCCGCCGCCGTATTTAGACAATCGACGCGCAACGCTTCTTCTAGAGCCATTTCGATATCTAAATTACCCCGTCGGAGAGTTTGCACTTGGGCCGCCGCATCGAGATATTTGGCTAAGCTGCGTGCTTCCGAGGTGATTAATTTTACCGTGTCCACATCGGGATTAGCGGCGATTTCTTGACGGAGAGTGTCGATATGAGTATCGGGTAACTTTTCTAATTCTTTCACTAGGGGGGCGAGATGACGCGCCGGTAAACTGCCGTCGCTGGCTTTTTCTTTCACTTCATCGGGTAGTAAATCTGAACTCATCGCTGTCCATTCATCGGCCAATTGCTTCACCTCCCGACGGGTAATTCTCTCCCCTTGTCGGGCCGCATCACTGACTAATTTTTGAATTTCGGGGGCAGATTTGGCCGTTTCTACGAAGGCGCGTTTACTAAAATTATTGATACTATCGGGATCCAGTTGTCCTTCCGCCAGGAGAGTATCAGCACTATTAGCCAATTGAATCAGAGCATAAGCTTGACTTTTAGTGATTTCTCGCTGTTTTAACCAGTTTAAAAAGCCTGTACCCCGACTATCACCGCCTTGCTTCTCCCGGTCGCGAATAGCTCGCAAAATTCGCCCCCGCCAGATTTCCGTTTGCAAATCAAAGCGATCGCAGACTTTCCAAAAAGAATCCAGTTGTCGCTGAAAGTCGTGATCTTGAATGGTTTCATCTTCGGGATCTGGCAGTTGAAAGTTAAACTCTAGAGGCGTTTCAAAGGCATCAATGATCGCGGAGGTGTCGGAGGAGAACGTCGCAGCATCAACCATATATGATAGACTCGGCAGTTAATCGGGCATTTTATCTTAACTCGCTCTGGCAACCCCCGACAAGCCGATTAATCGTCAGGTAAAACCACACACCCCACACCCCACACCCCACACCCTGTCCCCACGAACAACTTTTTCATCAAACCCTAGTTAGGAGAAGCATTGGGGGGAGTGGGACCGGTGACGGGTGGGGAAGGTGTCGTCCCTGGATTGGTATCGGTGACAGGTGTGGAAGGTGTCGTCCCGGTCGTGGGACTCGGACCGGTGACGGGTGCGGGAGAAATCGATGGATTGGAAGGGGGATTATGACTCAAGAATTGCCAAGCGATCGCAGCCAGCAAACCGAGAACACCGACAGCGATCGCTACTACGACTAGGGGTGAAACCCTAGTGAGCGCGGGGGGAGAAGTACGACTAGAAACCGAAGAAGATGCAGGGGGGGGAGTGGGTATTGCTGTCACCACTTCTTCTCCGGGGTAGGTGTCCCCGCTGTGATCAAAATCTTGGTCATTAAGATCGGGAATAATCCGTTCTTTGGCCTCAGCATAAACTAAAGGCGTGACAGGTTCAGCCGCAGGAACTACCCGACAATAAACTAGGGCGATGGTGGAGTTATCGTGACCGTTTTTCTGGTTAGCTAGTTGTAATAAACTTTCCCCCACGGCGGTTACATTTTTCTCTCCTCGCAAAAGAGGCACAATTTCACTGTCCCAGTATTGTTCTACCCGATCGTAATCACTTAAACCATCGGAACAGAGGAGAAAAACACAATCTTGATCAATAATCAACCTCTGAACGGTGGGATGGAGATTATTGGCGCTACTCATGCCCAAAGCTTGCACCAAGGCCCCCGCGTTGGGATACTGTATGGCATCACAATAGAGGAGATAGCCTAATTTCACTTCCCTGGAAGCGAGATCGTCATCCACCGTCACTTGATGACAACTGTGGGCAGTAATCCAATAGATGCGGGAATCCCCCACATGGGCCGCGTACATTTCCTGGGCCTGGGCAAAAGCCATAACTAGAGTCGTACCCATGCGCTGACGATCTTGTCTTGACTCCTGATCATTGCGTTGACTGATCAGATCATTGGTGACACGAATCGCCTGTTCGAGGATAAGACTGTAACTATCGGGATAGATTTCAATATTAGTGGTGGGACTGGGATTAATTTCCCTAGACAGGGTTTTGATCGCCAATTGAGCAGCGATTTCGCCCCCTTCCTGACCGCCGATGCCATCACAGACAATCGCCAGGGGATTTTGACCATGAGCGAGGGTTATGGCCTGATTAGTCGGGGGATAACAGGCATCCTCGTTGTGTTCCCGCAGCAGACCGGTATCAGTGCAGGTAAAAATCTCATAGCTGCGTTCTTGACCTCCACCGTAGTGCTGTAGTGCATAATCGAGAATAGCGATCAGGGATTCCGGGCGATCGAGATCACCGGATTCTAGCTCTTGGGTCAGGGATACGAGAAAATCTTGAATATTAGCGGCTGCCGTCGGGATCAGACCGGTCCAGAAAGCTCCTAAATCTTTTAAATTGGGAGCGGTGGCCTCATCTTTGCTTAATTCTAGCAATTGCAGCAGCTGATCATTCACTCTCGTCAGTGAAGGGTTGAGCAGACTAGAGACTACAGCCTTTCTCTGAAGGGGATGCCAGAGTTTGGCCATTTGCCATAACCAGTGAATTTGTCTTAAATCGGAAGCTTGCGACCAAACCTCGGCTAGAGTGGGCAATAGTTCTGGATATATTAATTCTCCCGTTTCGTCGAGGGGAATAGTGCCGTACTCCAACAGCCAGATGTCCATATTTAGGCGTTCATCGGGACTGGGAATATAGCCATAGACTTGGGGAATGTGGAGATGGAAGGGTAACAATTTTAGGTAGAGGGAAATCCAGCTAGGAGGTTCGTCCGGCGCTTGGGGTGCTTGAGCGGGTTTAGTATCAAGAACAATTTGTGGTTGTTTGACCAAATAACGATTATCAATTAGCTCGCCAACATGATAATAGGTTCTCACCCAATCACCCATCATCCATAAATAGCGCTTAACTAAAGGAGTACCGCATTTTTCACAGAATCTATTAGTGAGAGCGTTCGGGGATAGACAGGTTAGGTTTTGACATTGGAGGGTTGTCACGGAATCCATGAAAACTGCTGACTCCTAAAGCGCGGTTAGTATAGGTTAATAAAATAGCGTGTTTTTATCCACGTTGACATCCTCGCCGCCCTAAAAGTGCGGCGATTCCTAAACCTCACGATTTAAGTTTCTGCTTCCACCACCGTCGCATACCACAGTTAAAAAACCATGTACTGTCTTACACAGAGTCCACAGACTTTCGCCCCATTTC
>NZ_JAPZQM010000754.1:0-10313 GCF_027530565.1 Microcystis sp. LE19-10.1B
ATGATGTCAGCTGCCATTAACTCCTGCCATTCAGAATCTTGTTGATAGTGAGAGAGCATTATATCGGCTTGACTTTTGAGAATATTCCTCCGTTCAGTCATTGGTAACTTCAGAAAAGCAAGACGCTGTTTTAAGGATGGAGAGATATCTTCGGTGCTAGAAGCATCAGAACTAACTTCTTCAACCAAAATAACTACCTCAACAGTTTGTCCTACAGTCAGCTCTGGAGATTCAATTTCAATTCTATTTCCCGGTAGGACTTTTGCTGTCGTGTACAAAGTTGATTTAACCATTTTAAGCCTTCTCTTTAAGTATTGTTGTTAATATAGCTTATTAAGATCGGCGACCGCACTTAAACCTACAGTTTCAATCAATGTGCATGGTGCGTTCCCCAAAATCGATCGCTGGAGCAGTAGGAACCACTTTGGGGAACGCACCCTACGGCTGTCTGGTGCAACGATGAGTTATGTTTTTTGTTGTTTATCCAGAAACTTAGTCATTGCTTCTGATATCGGTTGCTCGCAGATAAAATCGCCGAATTCCTGCTTAAAATCAGACCAAGATTCGGATAACAATCCTTTGCGTCTCCAATACGGATGGAACCATATCTATTGCATAGCGTATCCTGCTGGGTTATCTGTCCATTCACGGTATCGGAAACAGGTTGCTCCGATACATGGAATTCTAAAATCGCCTGTAAAAGGCCTTGCTTCTGGATGAAGCCACAAAAAAGCAACATGCTTCGGGTCATTTTCTTCGCCTTCATAACCATATTGCACAAAGTCGTATCTAAACTCTCGCCGGAAAAAACATGCTATTTTATAAACAGCTTTACGATATTGTATCGGGGATTTATATGTTATCCGAATAGGATTTAACTCTATTTTTTTCGGCGAAATTAATGGAGATATAATATTCACCGAATCTGGATTTATAGCTAAAGGCTTCATTATGCTGACTCCTTTTCAAAAAACATAACTACATATTACACGGAAAATTTCTGGATAACACTCCTCAGAGTAACGATATGGGTCAACTTTTGGCATATCACCCCATCTAGGCGCAATCGCCAGAACTTTTCCCTATATCACGCCCAAAAGCCTGTTAGCCAGATTAGCATATTGTCAAAAACCTTGTTTAACTAAATTCCTGACAATTAGGCCAATTCTAGCGACGATTATTCGATCTGACCGCACCCCTTGACAAAAATTTATCATTATTCGATTCGTTTAATTGTCGGGGGACTCTGTAAAGATTTTTTACTGGGAAATCCACACCCAGTAACAAACTTTTTGCCGCAAACCCTAATTCAAACCTTTGCTCCTGTACTTTTAGCAGCACAGGAGCAAAGCTGAAAATAAAAATTAATAATTGTCCTCATCGGTGATAACTTCCACGGGAATCACTTCTTCTAACACTTTCTCCTGCATTTCTTGGCGACGAATTGGTATTTTGGTTTTTTCCAATTCCGGTAAAGCGACTAATTCCCGTTGTTTTTCCCGGACAGTATTGGGTAACAACATCGGTAAAGGTTCGGGAGTTTCTAACCAGTAGCTGGCTACCGGTAGGGTATGTTCTAAATCTTCCAATAAACGGGGAATAATCATCACCGCGTGCAGTTCACCGATTTTCTCTGCTTCCCGCATTCCCGCATCAATGGCCACGGCCACATTAGCGACCGAACCCCGGATAATGGCCGTACACAAACCATCCCCAATTGTTTCGTAGGAAGCTAACTGCACATCGGCGGATTTTAACATGGCATCGGCTGCCCCCACCATAGCAGGAAAACCGCGGGTTTCCAACAGACCGATCGACATATTGCTCAGTTTGCTGAAACCCCGTTGACTTTGGGCAATTTCGGCTAAACGGCTACCAATGGGGAAAATTACCTCTAAATTGGGCATCGGTCGGGGAATAACCGATTTAGATACCAATTGTCCGAACTGTGCGGCGGTTTTTGCCCCTTCTTCCACTGCTAACCGCACATCGGCAATATTACCACGCACGATCGCCGTACAGTGACCACCGCCAATTTTTTCGTAACCCACGAGGGTAACTTCTGCCGATTTTAGCATCATATCCGCCGTCCCGACGATCGCCGGAAAGCTGAGGGTAGAGACTAAACCCAAGGCACTATCTTTGGGGTGACGCTTGGTTTTCATCGTCCTTTGACCGGGGTTAGTTGTGGACGAGGGGGGAATGCTTCCATTAACTCTTAATCTAGACATTGAAGATAAACTTGCCCTAACAGGTACGAAGGGGGTGATTGTCAGCTATCCTGTTACTATCTAGTCTATCCTGTTAACCTTAATTGCTATTGAAGATTTTTGAGGGATTAGATAAATTTTAGTTATTGTAGCTTGATCAAGTTGTCTATGACAGAACAGCCTCGCAGTACAGATGATCGAATCAGCGAAACGGAAGCGACCGAATTAATGCGCTCGCTGCTTCATAAGGAAGGAAATTGGGTGAATTGGGGGCAAAAATGTCAAAAACTGCAAAAAGCTGGCTACGATTCCCAGTTAATTTTTGAACAAACCGGTTTTCAAAATGCCCAACAAAATTTAATTATTGTCGCTGCCCAAGTTTTTGAGAGTTTAATCAAAGCGGGGGCAGCTGAAGATTTGTTAAGTTACTACATCGGGCCGCGCAGTGATGTGCTATACGAATTGCGGATTCTCAACCAAGAACAAAGATTGGGGGCAGCGAAATTAGCGGCAGAAAAAAGGATTGAGGTGGCTGAAGCACACGATATCGCCAAAGCTATCCAAGATTTTTCCCGTTTATCCCAGATTCCCAGTGAATTTACTCGTCATCCTGGAGATGCGATCGCTTACCAGTGTTGGAAACGGGGCAAACAAAAGCGAGATTTAGCCGAAAGAGCGAAATTAATCGCTAAAGGGTTGAAATTTGCCCATTCTGACTCGGCTAGACAGGCGATCGAGTCTTTACTACAAGATTTTACCGTTACTCCCACCCGTAGCGCTCCCCTGCTGCCCGTCCATCGTTTACAGGATGAGGACGAATTAGCCAGAATTATTCCTTTAGTAGGAAGATTTCCGGTGACGGTAACTGATATAAAACACACAGAAAGTTTGAGCGTCGAGGAACCTTTTCGACTGGTAACGGTGGGGGATAAACAAACGATTGTGCCTCTCCCCGGTTGGCAAGCAATTCTCAAGGCGATCGATCCTGTAGCTATTTTATGGCCTAGCGATCAATTACCTCGATCGATTGCCACCAGGTCCGAGGAAGTGTTATTAGTGATCGATCGAGTTTTGTCCGAATGGGATGTGAACAATTATTATCTAGTGGAGAAGGATAATGCCGTTTTTTTACAATGGTTTGATAGTTCGCCCGATGTCACCATACTAGGTGAATTGGTCTTGATTTTAAGAGCAAAAAATATCCTCGATGAAAAAAACATCACCGAACCCTGGCAAATGGACGACTAAATCAGTGATCAGTGATCAGTAACCAGTGATCAGGTTTAAGCTATTAGTTATGAGTGGGAATAAGAAAATAGATAAACTGATAACTGAATCGAATAAAACTGGTCACTACTAACTTGTAGCTGACGGCATAACTTAAGAAACTAAGAGACATTTTTCAAGGAAAAAGTAACAAAGAGGACAAAGGAGACAGGAGACTCGGAGACAGGAGACAAATTTACCATACTTTTGCCTTTTGCCTTTTGCCTTTTGACTCTTGCCTTTTTCTGGCTGACAACTGATAACTGATAACTGATAACTGATATATGCGTGCAGTAATTTGTGGATATTATGGGAGAGGAAACGGAGGAGATGAGGCATTATTAGTGTCTCTATTGCAGATGCTGCCGTCAGAAATTAAACCTATTGTTTTGTCAAATAATCCCAGAGAAACCAGTCAACGTTATGGGGTGGAAACCTGTCCTAGTCGGGATTGGTGGCAAGTTTTTCAGACTCTTAAAAAAGCCGATATATTTATCTGGGGTGGCGGCAGTTTAATGCAGGATGTCACCAGTTTTGCCAGTCCAATTTATTACGGTGGTTTAATGGCTCTTGCTCAATTATTGGGCTTAAAAACTATTGCTTGGGGGCAGGGAATTGGGCCATTAAATAGACCTTTTACCCGTTGGTTAACCAAAAAAGTCTTGCAACAATGTAGTTTAGTTAGTGTGCGCGATGATATATCGGCTCATTTAGTCGCCAATTGGGGTATTCGTCCCATTGTTGCCCCCGATCCAGTATGGGCTTTAGACGCTCAATCAGTCAAGGGATTATCGGATTTACCCGCCCCAAGAATCGCCGTCAATTTACGTCCCCATCCCCTATTAACCCCGGCAAAGTTAGATAAATTAACCCAAGCTTTAATTGATTTGCAAACCAGTACGGGGGCGTTTATTCTCTTAGTCCCTTTTCAAAAGTCGCGGGATTTGCCCCTCTGTGAAGCTGTAGCCCGTCAATTAAGGGAAAATCATCAAATCATTAGTTTAGAGGATCCAAGACAGTTAAAAGGCTTATTTCGCGGGGTAGAAATGGTGATCGGAATGCGCTTTCATAGTTTAATTATGGCCGCGGCAGAAGATTGTCGTTGTTTTGCCCTTAGTTATGATCCGAAAGTGTCGCGATTAATTGCCGAAGTACCGATGCCGGGTTGGGAATTAGATCAGTTACCAGAGGCAGTTAATGATATTAGTGCCACTTGGATTGATTTTTATGCCAATGGAGAGGGATTAACCAGCGATCGCAAACATTTTTTAATCGATCGAGCTTTAATTCATCGAGAAATTTTATCTAGATTGGTGAGCTAATTTTTATGTCGAGTGCGATTACCGATGCCAGGGCTATTTCATTCTAAAAAGTCTCAAAATATGCTTAAGTCCTTGTTGTGGCATAGGTTTTGATCAAGGGGAAAGGAGGCACTCGGCACATCCCCATCCTGCTTCGGTCTCGTGTGGGGACTTCCCGTGCCATATTTTCGTTAAGGGCAGTAAAGGGATCGTTAAATCAATCAGAAATTGTTATAGCCCATTTCCTCCAGAGCCTAGCATAGAGGGGAAACCTCCTTTATCCCTAGGTAATTGCATGAATGGACTACAACAACAGATTATCAGTCTTGAGCAGAAAGTCGAGCGTTTACAGGATATTGTCGAAAGCCTCAGCCAGCAAATTGCTATCCTAGCTGGGGATAAATCGAGTCATTCCCGGCGAGAATCCCTGGAAATGGTCGGTTTTTCCGAGTTATCCGATAATAGCCTCTACGATCATAAAGATATTCTCCGGGATCACGGTGGCAAACAAGCGCCAGCTGTCAATGGCGATAATTCTTTTGCCGATGAAATCCAAATTCGCCGATTAACGGCACAATTGACAGCGGCCTACAATCGCATTGCCGCCCTCGAAGAACAATTACTCAGCTATCGCATCCATTCCTAGTTAATTGCTGCCCAGAGGATGGGGTAAACTGGGCAAGGTGGGATTAGTCGGCAAATTGGGCAAAGGATTGCTATTTTCCAGGGTGGGATTATTAGCCTCCCCCGATAGAGTCGCTAAAGCCACACGATCACCGCCTACCTGTCGCAGTAGGTCTAAAACCCCAACCACTTCGTTATAACTGGCATTTCTGGAGGCATTCAGTACCATCAGTCCATTGGGACTATATTGATGATAATTCTTGATCGCCTCGAACAACTGGGCGCGAGTCACCATTTGTTTTTCGACGTAGAGTTGTCCGAAATCATCGAGACTAACCACCAACATTTCCCGCATCGGGGTGGTGGCGGTACTAGCTTTCGGTAAATCGAGACTGATAGCCTGTTGGCGAGATAATCCCACTGCACCGAGAATAAAGAAAGTGAGGATACAGAAAATTACATCGATCAAGGGAATGATATTAACCTGCACATCCTCTTGAATGCGGTGTTGATCATGCCATAATTTGAGCGGACGAGCCGTAATATGGCTACTTTTTGGCTTTTTGTGGTTAAGAGATTTAGTTTCGGCCATGCTTGATAAGGGAGAGATTTAGCGATCGAGAGGTTTTTCTAGGTTAGCACTGAGGGCGTATTGTTGGTCTTCTTGGTGTAACCAGCGTTGGCGGTAGATAATTTCTAAATCACTGCCGGCCTTGCGAAAAATTCGGGCTTGATTGAACCAGAGTCCCTGAAAAACACGATAGAAAGCGAGGCTAAAAATAGCGACAATTAGGCCGGTAGCGGTGGAAATTAAAGCTTCACTAATACCTAAAGTTACTCCCGCCGTCGAGGAAGTTCCCAGGTCACTTAATTGAATATTGGCCAAAGAGGTAATTAAACCGAGTACCGTCCCTAATAATCCTAACAGGGGAGAAAGGGCAATGACTGCCTCAAGGATTTTATCGCCCCGTTTCATTAGGGATAATTGTTCATCGGCAGCCGATTCGAGGGCAAAGTGAAAAACCTCTGGATCTGGATTTTCTAAGCGCAGGGGTGCGTAGAGATAGCTACCAATGGGGTGATTGCGGGAATCTCCGGCGACTTTTGCCGCCAAATCCCAGTTACGGATGGCGGATTCCATAATGCGATTTAAAATCTGGCCCTCACTGAGGAGAGTACGACTCCAAAACCAAATTCGTTCGATAATAGTGCTAAGAGCTAAAATAGACAGAAAAAGCAGCGGCCACATGGCCACTCCGCCTTTTTGGATTAAATCAGTTATACTCACGAGTTGTTTTGTTCCTCCAATACCGGGCGATTCGGGCTTGATTATTTAGTTTAAGATTTAAGTCGATCGATTGACATTTATACTTTTTATACCATTTTTCAAAAATCGTGCCATACTTAAGGCGTTTCTCCTAAAGATGAAGTATAACCTGATAGGGCATCCTCTACTGTCTCGGAGTCTCGACTAGGAAATTAATTCTGCACGACTACTTATAGCCGTTATCAGTTTTTTAGCCGCCGGCTGTTTTTGATTACTTGCCAAAAACCCCACCTTCTGCTGCAAACTAACGTCGTCTCAACAAATTTTTCATCTCTCCCCAGATAGAAAGTTGACCACCTAGACTAGAGGGATGGGTGAAAATTCCCTGACGGGGACTGAATAAAAAGGCCAACATAAATAGGCTAAAAGCGACAAGCACGATCGCTGGTCCAGAGGGTAAATTCCAGTAATAACTTAAATACATCCCACTGATACTAGAAATAATACCCACACCCACACCTAAACCCATGACTTGATGGAGACGGGTAACTAAAAGATAAGCAGTGGCCGCGGGGGTAATCAAAAGGGACAAAACGAGGATTACTCCCACCGCTTGGAGACTAGCAACGATGGTCAGACCAATCAGGAGCATTAAGCCTAAATCTAATAAATTTACTGGTAAACCCGCCGCTTGCGCCCCGATTTTGTCGAAAGTGTAGAATAATAGTTCTTTATACAGGAGCAAAACGGTTAACAAAACGATAACGGCAATAATTAGGGTATCGCGGATGTCGGCAGCAGTGACACCCAGAATATTGCCGAAGAGAAAGTGATTCAGGTCAATTTTGTTGTTTTTTTGGATGAGAGTGATCAGGGTGATGCCAAGGGCAAAAAAAGCCGAGAAAACGATCCCCATGGCCGCATCTTCTTTGATTGGGGAACGATTACGGATCAAGTTAATCAGTAGAGTACTGACCATTGAGGCTAGTAAAGCACCCAGTAGCAGATTAAAATTACCAATAAAAGCGATCGCTAATCCGGGTAAGACCGAGTGACTGATGGCATCGCCCAAGAGGGCCAAACGTTGTACCATCAGGTAGGTTCCCACCACCGCACAAATGATCCCGACGATGATGGCTTCAATTAGGGATCTCTGCATGAAACTATACTGTAAGGGTTCGATTAATCCTGTTAATAGATTGTTGCCCATGAATCTGCCTTGGGGTTAAATTTTTCTGATTCTCGATCGAGGTTTTGCTCCTAGGGTCTATCTTCTAAATCGGGGGAGAAGATAGGTTAGGATTAGGATTAATTGTAAGTTTTTTCGCTCCTAACTGCCGCCATGGATACCCCCGTTCTTTCCTCAACTTTTTTTCTGACTCTCCTGCTCATGGTGGGATTATTCTTTTTTATTCGCGGTTCCGTCAAGGAGCGTATCGAACAGCGTGTCTATCTTACCAGTACCAGTGACGACCAACTATTAGAACAACTGCGAGATTATTTTGACCGACGTTCCTATCAAGTCAAGGCGATCGAACCCGAACAGAATATTGTCAGATTACAGGGTTTTGTGCCGCCTAGCCCCTTTCTAGCGATATTTTTGACAATTTTAGCTGCCTTGGGTTTATTTTGCTTCTCACTGGTGTTATCGGTGTTATTTCCCGATACTAATCCCTATATTTTTGCTCTTGTGGGTTTATCTCCCCTCGCGGGTGTTTTCTATTGGCAAAAAGTCGGCCGTTTAGAGGAAGTGGCTTTTAAAGTAGAAAGCAAATCTCAGCAAACGGAATTAACTGTCAAAGCCCATCGAGACGAGTTAAGACAACTACAAGATAGTTTAACCTTTCTAGAAAGACAATAAGCTTTTTATGTCCTATGAACGCCTAATTTATCTGGCCGATACCGATGCGGCCGGTGTGGTTTACTTTGCCCATCTTCTCTCGATCTGTCATGAAGCCTACGAGTTTTCTTTAGCACAATTTGGCATCAATATTAAGGATTTTTTGAAAGATTCTCCGGTTGCCCTACCGATTACTCAAGCGGAAATCCAGTTTTTTCGTCCCCTTTTTTGTGGCGATCAAATACAGATTGATTTCACTGCCCGATCCCTGAGCGAAAACGAGTTTCAATTGCAGTATAAAATTTATTTGGCTGAAATCATGGTCGCAAAAGCGAAAACTCGCCATGTGTGCATCGCTCCCACCGCTAGAAAAAGAATCCCTTTACCGGAATCTTTAAAACATTGGTTAGGATATTTATCAACCCTAGAGGAGACTGGTATTTAAGGGATGATTTGGGCAGATTTAACGATAATTTTAACTAGGGATTGGTGGCACAATGCTTGGCAATTATTTAACCTTAGCACCGGGAGGATTATCTGGAATTCTTTTCTGGCCTTTATCCCCTTTATCCTTAGCTTTTGGCTATTTCGTATCGCCCTCGATCGTTCCCTACTCTGGTGGTTAATTCTCTTAGTTTTCCTGCTTTTTTTACCCAATGCTCCCTATATTCTCACCGATAGCATTCATTTAATCTCTTATGTTCAGCAGGATTACGCCAAAAGTTTAATTTTTTTAGTTTTAATTCCCCAGTATAGTATCTTTATTTTCCTTGGCTTTCAGCTATACGTTCTCTCCTTACTTAATTTAAAAAGTTATTGTCAGCAAAGTCAGCTAAATTCAGCAGTTTTACCCCTAGAAATAACTCTCCATTTTTTAAGTGCGATCGGTATTTATCTAGGGCGTTTTCTCCGGCTGAATAGTTGGTATCTAGTCACTCAACCGCAGCAACTATTCTGGAGTTTGCAGAATTTACTGACTCAAAAACCTTTGATATTCATCTCTATCTGTTTTTTAATTATTTGGGTACTATACGAAATCAATAAAAGGCTTTACAATCGATTTTTTGGCTACAATTAACGCCTATCGGGGATTTCGACCCTCTCCTAGTCTCTTTCCGATTAATTAAAAGATAGTAGGAAGACAGAGATCAATTGGCCGCAGCGAAAGTAGTCGTGCAAAATTAATTTCCTAGTCGAGACTCCGAGACAGGAGACAGGAGACGGGAGACGGGAGACGGGATACAGCTATTAGGGATCGGATTTGAGTTTTCAGTTCACTGTTTACTGATCACAGCAGAAGTCTGACGGAGTAGTGGCTTAGATGTGTAATTAATTGTGCTTAGATACTTATGATCATCGAAAATTTGGGTCTGAAACCCCGCCGTTTTAGGTTGGCTTTGCTGTTAAATATGAGCATCGTTTACGAAATATATGCTAAAATATGAGACATGGAAAAAGCCTATTCTTACCGATTTTACCCCACACCCGAACAAGAGTCGCTATTGCGGCGCACATTGGGCTGTGTAAGATTAGTTGACAACAAAGCTCTCCACGAACGAACACAAGCTTGGTACGAAAAGCAAGAAAGAGTAGGCTACGCTCAAACTTCTTCAATGCTAACCGAGTGGAAAAAACAAGAAGAATTAGAGTTTTTAAACGAAGTTAGCTGTGTACCTTTACCACAAGGTTTAAGACATTTACAAACAGCTTTCACTAATTTCTTTGCTGGTCGTACTAAGTATCCTAACTTTAAGAAAAAACATCAGGGAGGAAGTGCCGAATTTACCAAATCAGCCTTTAAATTT
>NZ_JAPZQM010000508.1:0-18643 GCF_027530565.1 Microcystis sp. LE19-10.1B
CTATAACGAAGAACAACTGAAAAAGCGCGATTTCTGTGGTCCTGATTTTTTTGTGGTTTTAGATACAGAAAAACGTCCCCGCAAAAGTTGGGTGGTTTGGGGAGAACAGGGAAAATATCCCAATGTAATCGTCGAGATTCTTTCCGATTCTACGGCCAATATTGACCGCAATAAAAAGAAAATTCTCTACCAAAATACTTTTCGCACTCCTAATTATTTTTGGTTCGATCCTAATACCTTAGAATTGCAAGGATTTACGATACTTGAGGGACAATATCAAGCTATTTCTGCCAATGACCGGGGTTATCTATGGAGTGAACAGTTAGGATTATATTTAGGCATATTTGAGCGTAAACTGCGTTATTTTACCGCCGATGGTCAATTGGTTCCCACTCCCCAAGAAGCTGAATTACAGCAAAGACAAGCAAAAGAACAGGCTCTTTTAGAAAAAGAACAGGAACGACAGGGAAAAGAACAGGCTCTTTTAGAAAAGGAACAAGAACGACAGGGAAAAGAACAGGCTCTTTTAGAAAAAGAACAGGCTCTTTTAGAAAAAGAACAGGAACAACAGGCAAAAGAACAGGCTCTTTTAGAAAAAGAACAAGAACGACAAGCTAAGGAAAGATTAGCGGCAAAATTACGAGAATTAGGCATCAACCCCCAGACAATTTAGCCAGCTAAAATCTGCAAACAGCGATCGATAACCCCTTGAGTTACAATTATCTTGATTTGACTGGACAGACTTGAATGCAACTCACTCCCGAACAATACAAAGAAAAAATGCAGCGCCGCAAGGTCATCCAAGAGGAACGTTTAGCCGAAAAAATCGCTGAAAAAGGTTTAATTATCGTTAATACCGGCGATGGCAAGGGAAAAACCACGGCAGCCCTCGGTATGGTTTTACGTTCCCTCGGTCATGGTTACAAAGTGGCGGTGGTACAATTTATCAAAGGTGCTTGGGAACCTGCCGAACAAAAGATTTTTAGTGTTTGGGGGGAACAAATCGAGTTTTATGCAATGGGGGAAGGTTTCACCTGGGAAACCCAAGATAGAGAAAGAGATATAGAGAAAGCCGAAGAAGCATGGCAAAAAGCCCTAACTTTTCTCGAAAATCCCCAATATCAATTAATTTTACTCGATGAGATCAATATCGCCCTTAAATTCGGCTATCTGGATATTCAGGAAGTTATCGCTGGTTTAGCCCGAAAACCCGCTAATTCTCACGTTATTCTCACTGGTAGAGGAGCTTTACCCGAATTAATCGAGATAGCGGATTTAGTCACGGAAATGAAGTTAATTAAACATCCCTTTCGTCAACAGGGAGTGAAAGCGCAACCCGGCATCGAATTTTAATTAGGGTTTGCGGCAAAAAGTTTTTCGTGGGGGCAGGGTGTGGGGTGTGGGGTGTGGGGTGTAGGGTTTTACCGATTTTGAGGTAGTCAGTTACCTAATTTTCAGGGAAAAAGTATCTGAATTTTACCCCCGATCCCTCCAATGGTCGGCACTTTTTGAGGGAAAAAAAGTCTAAAAGCCTTATCCAACAAGGTTTTTAGATTTATTCAGCAAGCCCTAATTAACTACTGCTTAAGCGTTGTACCGTCTCTCCCGACAATAATCGATGAGTTTCGGCGAGAAGATAAGGAATTTTATTAGCGTGGGGACTAGCGGCTAAACAGGCAGTTAAATCGAGTTTTTCCACCTCTTTTGCCTGTTGACCGGGGAACCAATGACCCCCATTCCCCAAGAGATTGTATCTGGCCCTCGCAAAGTCGAGCATATCGTAGGCGATAGCGAGATTGCGTAACCAGAGGATAAAACGAATATTGATGTGATTGGGGGTATTTTCCCAGCTAGGTAAACCCACAGACCAAGTTTTCACCCAATTATCGCCTAAACAGTTGATCATTTCCCCTTGCAATCTCTCGATAATTGGCGGTAAAATCTCCTCGGCTCGATCGAGTAAGGGTAAAGTTTTCAGGTGTTCATCAAAATCTCTGGCTCGCGCAGCACCGATACTAAGGGTATGGACGGTCGGATGACTGAGACAGAATAGGTTATTAAAAACCATCGGACTGAGAGGAAAACAGAGAGCCACGAGCTTAGGGGGAGGATTGTAGAGATGGCCGCCCTTATCGGCGGGACTAATGATAAAAACCCCCATATCGTGCTGTTTTGCCGCTTCTATGGCTGGCCAGTTATGCTGAAAAATATAGTACCAGTGCAGATTGAGGTAATCGTAACAATTTGTTGCAATAGTCTTGACAATTACATCAGTTGGTGAATGGGTCGAGAAACCGATAAAACGAACTTTTCCCTGTTGCTGTAATTTTTTCGCCTCTTGCCAACAACCGCCCTCGGCCATAGTGTAATCGAGAATTTCAGCCGTGTTGATGCCATGGATACCCAACAAATCCACATAATCTAACCGTAAAAATTGCCTGGATTGCTCAAATTTACGGCGAAATTCCCGCACATCTTGACTAGGAGAAACTTTCGTCTGCACGATAATCTTGTCCCTCGGTAGTTGCGGCAAAATTTTGCCTAATTGCATCTCCGAAGTGCCGTAACCCCTAGCGGTTTCGATGTGATTAATCCCCACTTCCAGAGATTTATTAATGATTGCCTCTAAATTGCCTTGATTCTCGTCGGGAATTTGCGACATCGGCACATCCTGCCACTGAAATTGATAGCGCATTCCCCCACAGGAAAACACTGGCATTTGTAGATTAGTGCGACCGAAACGACGATACTGCATATATTCAGTTATCAGTTATCAGTTATCAGTTATTAGTGGGAAGTGGGGAAGTGAGGAGACCACTTCGTGCGCGTTGCGGGGGGAGAAGGGAGAGGGGTGATGGGGTTTTAGGGTTTTAGGGTTTTGGGGTATTAGTTGAAACTTCCCTATTTCCCCATTCTCCCATTCCCTATCCCCTGTTCCCCGTTCCCTAAATTTAATCGGATAAAGTGAGAATTTCGACACCGGTTTCGGTGACGGCGATGGTGTGTTCAAATTGGGCCGAAAGTTTACCATCTTTAGTAATAGCAGTCCAACCGTCTTTTAAGACAATATGTTGCCAGGTTCCCTCATTAATCATTGGTTCAATGGTGAATACCATGCCGGGGCGAATTTTTTTGCCCTTGCCACGAGTGCCGTAGTGGGGAACCTGCGGACCGGTGTGAAAAACATTACTGATACCATGACCGACAAAATCTCTAACCACCGAAAATCCTTGTCCTTCGGCATATTCTTGGATAGCCGCCCCGATATCGCCGATTTTACCCCCCGGCTGCACTGCATCTATGCCTCTTTGCAGACATTCTCTGGTAACTTCCACTAACTTTTTGGCCAGGGGGGAGGGAGTACCGACAAAGAAAGTCTGCGACGTATCGCCGTGATAACCTTCTAAAATCGGTGTGACATCGATGTTAATAATATCGCCGTCTTTGAGGATTTGATCGGCGCTGGGGATGCCGTGACAGATAACCTCGTTAATGCTAGTACAGATGGACTTAGGAAAGCCATGGTATCCTAGGGGCGCACTTTTGGCTCCATGGGCGCGAGTCCAACGTTCTGCCTCGTCATTGATTTCTAGGGTACTTACCCCCGGTTTAACCATATCGGCCAGATGGTCTAACAGTTTAGCCGCTAATCGTCCGGCTCGGCGCATTTTTTCAATTTCCCGGGGAGAGAGTAAGGTGATGGTATCGTTGCCCATGAATTATCCGACTGTTGAGAAAGATTCTTGTTACATTTCTTATCCTAGCAAAATCGGGCAGCGTTATTGTTTAGGGGGTTGGGTTATGGGAGTGGGAAGTGGGGAGATGGGTGTAGGGTGTGGGGTGTAGGGTGTGGGGTGTGGGGTGTGGGGTGTAGGGTGTGGGGTGTAGGGTGTAGGGTGTGGGGTGTGGGGAGAATAAATAAAAATAATCTCCTGTCTCCTGTCTCCTGTCTCCTATCTCCTGACAAGACAAATTAACCGAATCTACCGGCTACATAATCGCGAGTTTGTTGATTAACTGCATCGGTGAAAATTTTCTGGGTGGCATCACATTCCACCAAATGACCGACGCGGCTTTCATCGGTATTAAAAAAGGCCGTGCGATCGGATACCCTAGAGGCCTGTTGCATATTATGGGTGACAATGACGATCGTGTATTGTTGCTTCAATTCATGGATTAATTCCTCGACTTTGAGGGTAGAAAGGGGGTCTAAAGCGGAACAAGGTTCATCCATTAATAATACTTTTGGTTTTACCGCCAAAGCGCGAGCAATACACAATCTTTGTTGTTGTCCTCCCGATAATCCTAAAGCGGATTTATTCAACAGATCTTTAACTTCATTCCAAAGAGCAGCCCCTTTTAAAGCTGATTCCACAATTGCATCTAATTCACTGCGACTAGCGGAACGATAAATTCTAATACCGTAGGCAATATTATCGTAAATACTAGCAGGAAAAGGGTTAGGGCGCTGAAACACCATACCCACCTGTCGCCGTAAGGTATGAAGGTTAACTTTGGGAGCGTAGATATCTTGGCCAAAAAACCTAACTTTGCCTTTAACTGTCACCTGTCCCTCTAATTCCCCGATGCGATTGAGGGCTTTTAAGAGAGTGGATTTACCACAACCAGAGGGGCCGATCATGGCGGTTACTTGCCTTTGCGGGATTTCTAAAGAAACACCTTCCAGGGCTTTTTTGCTACCGTAGAAAAAGCTGAGATTTTCGACTTTGATCGCCGAATTAGCTAGAGACGTAGGATTGTTCATGAGAGAGGAATCGATCATAAGAAAAATGCTTAATTTGAGCGTTTACGAGTGACAAAACGGGAAAGAAGGCTAGTAATTAAAACTAAGATAATCAGGACTAAAGAAGCTGTCCAAGCCAAGGAATTTTGTTCAGGAAAGGGGGAACTAGCGTAGTTATAAATCAACACCGTTAAAGCCGGTGTGGGCGACCAAAGACTTTCTTGCCAAAATTGACTAAATAAAGCCGTAAACATTAAGGGGGCGGTTTCTCCAGCAGCCCGGGCTACTGCTAATAATATCCCGGTCATAATTGGTGCGATCGCTGCTGGCAGGACAATGCGAAATACCGTATCGAAACGGGAACCCCCCAAAGCGGAGGAACCGAGACGGTAGGACATGGGTATTAGTTTCAGCGCCTCTTCCGTGGTTAAAGCGATGATCGGCAACATAATCACCCCTAAAGCAAAGGCCCCCGCCACGGCGGAAAATTGTTTGGTAGTTAACACCAAAACCCCGAAGGAAAACACCCCGACGATAACGGAAGGGGTACTACTCAACACCACGATCGCAAAGCGCAGAATGCCGCCAATTTTGGAACCCCGAGCGAATTCCGAGAGGAAAACCCCGGTGAGAATCCCCAGAGGTATGCTGCCTAAAGCCGCTAAACCGACCATAGTTAAAGTACCCACGATCGCATTGGCAAAACCGTTGGGAACACTGGGATCAGAGCCAACTGGGGCGGGTAAAGAGGTGAAAACTTGCCCATTGAATCCGGGTAAACCTTCTTTGACAATTTGAAAGAGGATAGCGAATAAAGGCAGAATAGCGATAGCACTAAGAGCGATCGCTAAACCCGTGAGACCGTTGGTAAAAAAATGTCGCCAGGGTGACAGGGGTTGCTGTAAATCTTCTTCGGGAAAAGCTCCTTGGCTCATAAAATTAACGATTGCGGTTGATAAACTGTACTAATAAAGCCGCTACACTATTGACGGCCAAGGTAATAACAAATAGAATCAAAGCTAAATACATCAAAGCTCCGATGTGGATTTTTTCAAAAGCTTCTGGGAAGGTATTAGCTAGTACGGCGGGAATAGTATAACCGGGGGCCAAGAGGGAGGGAGTAATAATCGAGGAGTTACCGATTACCATGGCCACCGCCATAGTTTCCCCTAAAGCGCGCCCTAAACCGAGGATAATCGCCCCGACAATGCCAGAACTCGCCGCCGGCAACAACACGCGCCAGATGGTTTCCCAACGAGTGGCACCTAGGGCCATGGAGGCGCTGCGTAATTCGGGGGGGACGGTAAGCAGCACATCGCGACTGATAGCGGAAATAGTCGGCACGATCATAATGGCCAGGATCACACCAGCGATCAGCATACTTGGTCCCAAAGGTTGGGTATTAAACAAAGGGAACCAAGCAAAATTTTGAAATAACCATTCTTGCAGGGGTTTAAGCACGGGAATTAGCACGAAAATCCCCCATAAACCGATAATTACACTGGGAATCGAGGCAATTAATTCCACCAAAAAACCTATGGGATAACGGACACTTGCCGGCAAATAATTCTCGCTAGTGGTTAAAGCAACGGCGACACTGAGGGGAATAGCTAATAAAAGAGCCAGAATCGAGGAAACGATCGAACCGAAAATAAAGGGTAAACCACCAAATTTGAGGACGTTAACATCCCAAGTGGTTCCCCAGAGAAATCCCCAACCGAATTCATTGATCGCCGGCCGCGCATCCTGAAAAACAATCCAGGCCATCCAGAGCAGAAAAATTAAACCAGAGGCGGCACAAATCCAGACTAGGAGCGTAAAAATGCGATCAAATAAACCGGCAGTGCCGGGGTTTTCGTTAAGATTGGCTGCTGAAAGATCAAAAGACTCAACAGGTTCAGAAAAATTGGCCATAAAGTAGAGAGCGATTACCAGTTATCAGTTGTTGAAAACGCAACTGTAGGGGCTGAACAATGTTCAGCCCACAGAAAAGAAATACTTGCAGTTATTAGTTATGAGGTTAACTGGTGACTTTTTTCCATTTTACTGGAAAGTGGTGACAATCAAGCCCAAACTAATACAAAAGTATTTAGGTTTGCTGAAAAAGTACGGGCGAAGCATTCGGTTAGAAAATCTCCGGTTTCACCGATAGGTTATTGCCCGAATGCTTCGCCCCTACAGGACGCGGGCCGATGAAGACACAAGGTTTTGAACGACGATTCTCTCAAAATTTGCACCTGTTTCGCGAGAAAAGCCACAAAACCCTTACCTTACCTACATTTCACATTTATTCAGCAAACCCTATTTATTTAATTTTGTTAACTTCGGCTAAAACTTTTTGAGTCACCGATTGAGGAATCCGGGTAAATTCCAATTGATTGTTAATACCTTGACCGGTGGTGAGAATCCAAGTCAACAGTCTTTTAATTTCCGCCGCTTTTTTGTTATCAGCGTAGTCTTTCGGTACTAATAACCAAGTAATCCCGACGATCGGATAACCACTGCTCGGATCATCTACATTAGCGGTAAAATCAGCGTTAAATTTCACCCCTTCCATCGCCTTGTTAGCTTGAGCGAGACTGGGTTCGACAAATTGACCGGCTTTATTTTGAATTCTGGCGGTTCTCATGGTTGCCCCTTCGTTTTTGCGGGCAAAGGTATCTTGAACGTAACCAATCGAGCCTTCTGTTTGTTTAACCAGGGCCGCCACACCATCATTTTTCGGTCCCTTGAGAACGGTAAAACCCCAGTTAGGTTCTTTGCTGGTTCCCACTTTACTTTTGAAAGAAGGACTAATAGCGCTCAGGTGAGAGGTAAAAATCTCCGTAGTACCGCTACCATCAGCCCTAACCACTACTTTAATCGGTCGGTCGGGCAGTTTCGGATCTACTTGTTTCCAGTTGGTGATCTCGCCACTGAAGATTTTACCGAGGTTAGCCCTGGAAATTTGCAGGTTATTTACCCCGGGCAGATTATAAACCACGGCGACGGCTCCTCCGGCGGTGGGAACTAGCAGTAAACCGTTTTTCATCTGGCTTTTTTCCGAGGAGGAAGGAGCGGCATCAGAAGCCCCAAAATCGACGGTTCCGGCGATAAATTGCCGGACACCAGCACCGCTACCGACGGAATTATAGTTAACGGTGACACCGGTGGCGTTTTTATAGTCGGCAAAATAACGCTGGTATAGGGGCGCGGGAAAGGATGCTCCTGCACCGTTCAGGGTTTGGGCGAAAGCTTCTCCCATCGTCCCTGCTAAGGCCGCTGCCGTGGCGAAGGAGACAGCACACACACGAGTTAGGGTAGCAGTTGAGAATATCATAAATTTTCTGGTTGAAGAATCCTGCACAATTGGGAAAGTTGAACTTTCTTCAAAATATAGTTTAAGGCATAAATATTACTTTTAAATCTAGAAATATTGGAGATTTTTTTGGTTAAGATTTGGTAAAATTTCGGTTAAGTTTGATTTAAAAAATTCACAGCTTTTGGCAACAATTTAGTTAGACCGATCAAGACAAAAATCTATTGTATCTATTCAAGGATGAAATCTTAATTTAAACCATCTGTTGGGGAGAAATTGCCCGGATAAAGCTTTTTATCTAGAGCAGGCTGAATAAATCTAAAAACCTTGTTGGATAAGACTTTTAGACTTTTTCCCATCAAAAAGTGCCGATCTTGGAAGTGATCTTGGGGAAATTTAGGCACTTTTTCCCTGAACATTAGGTAATTGACCACCTGATACTAAATCCGTTGAGTATAGGTTACTTATCAGGACAGGCACTCATGCAACAGGCAAGAGGCAAAAGGGTGAATAAATAATCAGTTTTTAATAACCGGATTTAGTATAAAAATGGGTAAAACCCCACACCCTGCACCCACGAAAAACTTTTTCAGCAGACCCTAATTAGGGTTGATCAAGCTTTTTGCCGGTGATTTGGCTAATATATACCCGTTGGCTAATCTTTACTCCTGATCTGGGGATTGTCCGAAAAGATGCTCTACAATTCGCTTAACTTCTGTACGGATGCCGGTGACTTCGTTGCGGAAAAACTGTCGATCGCTCTCAGCTTGAGTGATAAATTGATTTAAGCGCTCGTTGGTTCGTTCAAGACTCCCTGCTATTGTCCTAACTTCACGGGTTAGCTGTGCTATATCTTCTCGATTCTGTTGCGTGAGGACAACGGTAGCCTGTAGTATGCTCTCGATCCGTTCTAATCTTTCATCCGTCATCGGTTACAATCCCTTTAGCGCTTTTTATCGGTCTCTCTACTTAGAATTATATAGGGCTTGCTGAATAAATCTAAAAACCTTGTTGGCATAGTTGGCATAGAAGGCGTGTTTAGTCTTAGCCATCTCAAACAAACTAAAGTCGATCAAGAAGCAATAAAAGAAGGTAGAGAAGAAGGTCAACAACGGGGAAAATTACCAGCAAAATTTAGATTATATTACCCTCGCTACTGCCTTAGACTTAGACAGGGAAAGGGGGCGAGAAGTTCCCGAAAACTGCCGTCAAAATCTCTCCGTAATCGGGCAATTTTATGAAACTAATTCTCTCCGTCCTGATGACTCTTTTTATCTTTGGTTTTGCTATTCGTTTATTGGCTCTGATTGGTTTCCCTATGATACTTTTAACTATTAGTGCCAAAGGTTTTCGCAATCAGTTAAGTTAATCGTTTTTCAATCATTCCCTGGGGAAAAAATTAATCTATCCCGGGGTCGTGAACAACGATTAATTATTAATCCTTTAACCAAAACGACCGCTAACATAATCTCTAGTGGACTCTTGAGCGGGATTTTGAAAGATTACCTCGGTGCGATCATATTCCACTAAATAGCCCACTTTACCGCCTTTTGGGGTCGGTTCAGCATTATAAAAAGCCGTTAAATCAGAAACCCGCGACGCTTGTTGCATATTATGAGTAACAATAACTATAGTATATTGGGTTTTCAATTCGTGAATTAATTCCTCAATTTTTAGAGTAGAAATCGGATCGAGTGCCGCACAGGGTTCATCCATTAAAACAACTTCCGGTTTAACCGCAATAGCGCGGGCAATACATAACCTTTGTTGTTGTCCCCCCGATAAAGCTAAACCACTTTCTTTGAGTTTATCTTTAACATCATCCCAGAGAACGGCTTTTTTTAAAGATTCTTCCACTAATTGATCCATATCACCGATGTAACCATTTAAGCGCGCCCCAAAAGCGATATTTTCATAGATAGATTTAGGAAAAGGATTCGGTTTCTGAAAAACCATACCAATACGACTGCGTAACCCGATAGGATTAACGGAATTACCATAAATATCTTGACCGCGAAAGGTAACTTTTCCCTCAATTTTGGCACTTTTAACCAGATCATTCATGCGATTAAAACAGCGTAAAACTGTACTTTTTCCGCAGCCAGAGGGACCGATAAAAGCGATCGCTTTTTTCTCAGGAATATCAAGGTTAACATCACGAACAGCAAGATTAGAACCATAGTAAACGTTTAAGTTTTTGGTTCTCAAAACTGCATCGGTGACAACATCTTTACTATACATAATTTTCAAAGGAATAGGTGTTGGGGAAAAAGGAAAAGGGAGACGAGGAGAGGGAAGAAAAAAGCTGATAACTGATAACTGATAACTGATAACTGAATTTAGCCAAAACGTCCACTAACATAATCTTTAGTTGCTTGTTCTTGAGGATCACCGAAGATTTTGTCCGTATGATCAAACTCGACTAGATAACCAATTTTGCCACCTTTATCGGTGGCTTCAGCGTTATAAAAAGCCGTTAAATCTGCTACTCTTGTGGCTTGTTGCATATTGTGAGTAACAATAATAATCGTGTAACGTTCTTTTAATTCGTGCATTAATTCCTCAACTTTTAAAGTTGAAATCGGATCGAGTGCCGAACAGGGTTCATCCATTAATAATACTTCTGGTTGAGCGGCAATAGCGCGAGCAATACATAATCTTTGTTGTTGTCCCCCCGACAGGGAAAAACCGCTTTCTTTCAGTTTATCTTTTACTTCTTCCCAGAGAGCAGCCCGACGCAGGGAAGTTTCTACTAATTCATCCAAATCGCCTTTATAACCATTTAAGCGCGCTCCGTAAACCACATTATCATAAATGGATTTGGGAAAAGGATTAGGGCGCTGGAACACCATACCAATGTATTTTCTTACTTCGACAGGATCCACCTCTTGAGAGTAAATATCTTGGTTATGATAAAAAACTTTGCCGTCAATACGAAAACCGTGAATTAAATCATTGAGACGATTAAAACACCTGAGAATGGTACTTTTTCCACAGCCAGAGGGTCCGATAAAAGCGGTGACTTTATTTTTGGGAATATCGATCGAAACGTCTCGTACTGCCCGATAATTACCATAGTAAATATCAGCCTTATCGACCTTTAAAACGGTTCCTGTAGAATGGGGGTTAGAGTTAGTTAGCATAAATTATTTACCTTGAGTTTGGCTAATTGAGGAATTGGAAAGATAGGTGGATTTTTACTTAAATATCCCTTTTTGCTTTTCACTTTTTCCCTGACTTAAGTAGAGAGGCACAATTATTTGTAGGATGGGTTAGAGGTAGCGTAAACTATGCGGGCGTTGGGTTTCATGCTTCAACTCAACCTACGTTCTTTTTCCTTGACTTAATAGGTTTTCTGGCGCGTGGCTAAACGGGATAAAATGTTAGTTAACAACACCAAAAGCACCAGAATTAAAGCACCTGCCCAAGCTAATTGCTGTTGGGGGGCAAAAGGGGCAGTAGCAAAGTTGAAAACTAAGACCGAAAGGGTGGCAATCGGTTCAAAGACACCCCGGGGCCAAAAGTTAGAGAATAATGCCGTAAAAATTAAGGAGGCGGTTTCCCCGGCAGCCCTAGCAATTGCTAAAGTCACACCGGTTAAAATAGCGGGAACTGCGGCAGGAAGGACGATTTTTAGGACGGTTTGGTAGTTATAGGCCCCTAAACCCATGGCCGCCCAGCGGATGTCTTGGGGAACGATTTTTAAAGCCTCATCGGTGGTTCTAATAATAGTGGGTAACATTAACACCGCTAAACCGATCGAACCAGCCAGGGCAGAAAAGCCTAAAAGGGCTGTTCCTTCGCCAAATAAGGGGGCAACTAGCAAACCGTAGGCGAAAACCCCGACAATAATCGAAGGGACACCCGCTAGAACGTTGGTAGCAAAGCGCACACCCTGGGCAAGTTTGTTATCACCGCTAAATTCCGAGAGATAAACCGCCGCTAAAACGCCAATGGGAACTGCGATCGCTGTGGCCAGGGCGACGACGATAATTGTCCCTAAAATGGCGTTAGCGATGCCTCCTCCTCCTAACCCCGGCGGTGGCGGTAATTTGGTAAAGAGATTGGCGTTTAAACGGCCCACCCCTTGCACAAAAACGAAGCCTAGGACGGCAAAGAGGGGAATCACGGTGACGGCTAAACATAAAGCCGAGAGAACGGTCATAATTGTCCCCAATAGCGATCGAGGACTACTCGGTTTCTTTTTGAGATTATTGCCTAAATTCGCACTATCCATATCAGTTATCAGTTATCAGTTATCAGTAATCAGTGAACAGTAAGTAGGTAGGTGTTAAAAGTTGTCAGACACCCCCCTTATCAAGGGGGGATTAAGGGTAGGGTTGATTCATGAATCAACCCTACTATGAATCAAGCCTAGGATTAAGGGGGGATTAAGGGAGGATCGAAGCTAAAATCCATTTTTAATTTAATTATAACCAGCTACTTAAACAGTAATCAGTTATCAGTAATCAGTGAACAGTAATCAGTTATCAGTGATTAGTAAACAGTGAAAAGTGAAAAGACAGCAGTAAACTGCCATTTGATGATGAACACTTAATACAAACTGCTCACTTAATACTCAAAACTTAAAACTCAAAACTGATAACTGATAACTGACGACCGACGGCTTAATACTTAGCTTTGACGCGATTAACGATTAATTCTGCGAAGATATTGACTACTAGGGTCAAAACCAAGAGAACAAAACCCGCATACATTAAAGCTGATACTTGCATTCCCGATGCTTCGGCGAATTGGTTAGCCAATAAGGAAGCGATCGTGTTAGCAGGGGCGAGAATAGAGGCACTAATGCGGTTAGAATTGCCGATAATCATCGTTACTGCCATGGTTTCCCCTAAAGCGCGCCCTAAAGCTAACATAATCCCCCCAACAATCCCAGAAAAAGCGGCAGGAATTAAGACCCGAAAAATCGTTTCCCAACGGGTGGCCCCCAAACCTAGGGAAGCTTGCCGCAAATCCGGCGGTAAAGCGGCCAAAGAGTCACGAGAGATAGCGATAATAATCGGCAGGATCATAATTGCTAAAATAACCCCCGCCGGTAACATTCCAGGACCCCCTAAAGGAGTACTAAACAGAGGAATCCAACTAAAATTAGCATTTAACCAGTTACCAAGGGGTCTGAGGATAGGAATCAATACAAAGATACCCCATAATCCGTAAACAACACTGGGAATAGCGGCCAAAAGTTGTACGAGAAAAACCAAAATTGTCCGCGCATTTAAGGGGATAAAATCTTCGCTTAAAAAAATGGCTGAACCGATGCCGAGGGGAACAGCAATCAGGAGGGCAATCAGAGAACTAACGAGAGTTCCGTAGATAACGGGCAGAACTCCGAATTCTTCGCGACCGCGCACGGGATTCCAAGCACTACTGGTCAAAAATCCCAGACCAAAGGTTTGAATCGCCGGTAAAGCCCGAATAAAAATCACTAGGGCAATTAGGAGCAAAATTACCCCAATAGCGATGGCAAAGGCGGTAGTTAATCCAACAAAGCCTTTATCGAGGATTTTTTCCGATTCTGGACGTTCTTTAAAATTTGAGTCGGGTGAAACTGTGGGCGCACTCATGATTAGGGTTTAAATCCAGCTAGTTTGCGGTAGCTAAGGTCGAAATTGGCCTTTCTCCACTATTATTGTAACTTTGAATACATTTTTTCGGCTACTAATCCACATTGATTGTGTAATCGGGATAGATGACATCGGCAGCGGCGGCTACTCGTTCGCGGACGTTTTTCGGTAGGGGAATATAACCAAGGGCGGCGGACTGTTCCTGTCCCTGATTAAGTCCAAATTCGATCATCGCCTCCATAGCTAAAGCTTTTTGGGGATCGTTGTATTTTTTATAAACCAACATCCAACTATAGGTGACAATGGGGTAGGAATTTTCCCCCGGGGGATCAACGATAAAAGCCCGCAGATTTTCGGGTAATTCCACCGTGGCTAAGGTGGCAGCGGCGTTAGTTTCATTGGGGATAACAAATTGACCGGCTTGGTTTTGTAAAGTGGCCATGGGCAGCTTATTATTTTTAGCGAAACCGTACTCGATATAGCCAATCGAGCCTTGATTTTGTTGAATTAGGGCAGTTACACCTTCATTTCCTCTACCGCCGAGAAATTTACCTTTTTTGGTCGGCCATTGTACGGCTTTTCCTTCACCGATACTTTTTTTCCATTCGGGACTAACGGCGCTTAAAAACTTAGTAAAAACTCCCGTCGTCCCGCTACCGTCTGCCCGGTGAACTACGGTAATTTCTTCATTGGGTAGTTTTAAATCGGGGTTATCGGCGGCGATTTTGGCATCGTTCCAACGGGTAATCGTGCCTAAAAAGATGCCTATATATGCTTCCCTACTTAGTTTCAGCCCTTCTACTCCGGGCAAATTATAAGCCATAACGATGCTTCCCGCCGTCATCGGTAACAGTAACACCCCGCGGCTAACTCTGGCCATATCCTCGTCACTCATGGCCACATCGGAAGCGCCAAAATCGATCGTACCTTGGATAAATTGTTCGACTCCCGCCCCGCTACCGGTAGATTGATAGTTAATTAGTAGTTTGGAAAGTATTTGATTGATGGTGACAAACCAGTTTTGATATAGGGGTGCAGGAAAAGAAGCGCCCGCACCATTGAGGGCGACCTCTCCCTTTAGGGGAACTTGGGCGATTCTATTGTCCCCTTCTGTGCTAGTTCCCGGCGTATCGCCGCCACCACAAGCGGTTAAAGTCGCTGTTAAAGTCGCTAGGGATAAGGCTGTTAGTAAATTGGTCTTGTTTCTGCTGGGCATAGGATTAATTTTGAGCCGTAAACTGCCTTAAATTTTACGCTAAAAGTTACCACTGCTTGGTAAAGAATAGGTTAAGAAGTGAATAAAAAAACATAATGTATTGTCAAGAAAAGTTTTCTCGATAACTAGACAAAAATCTCAACTTCTTTTACTATTTATTTTGACTAAACATTAGTTTTAAGTAGGGAGGCACAATTATTTTTAGGATGGGTTAACGGTAGCGTAACCCATGCAGGCGTTGGGTTTCATGCTTCAACCCAACCTACGTTCTTCTTTTACTATTTGTTTTGACTAAACATTAGTTTTAAGTAGGGAGGCACAATTATTTGTAGGATGGGTTAGCGGTAGCGTAACCCATGCGGGCGTTGGGTTTCATGCTTCAACCCAACCTACGTTCTTCTTTTACTATTTATTTTGACTAAACATTAGTTTTAAGTCGCAGGTAAGGCCGCTAACTTTTCCAGTTTAGATTAGGTTTTTCTCTTTCCTTACCATTGTAGTGACGTAAAAACAACAAAGAAAAGATTAAGGTTTTTAGTCATCATCCCTCAGCTTTTTTCTCCCCACTTCCCCACTTCCCCACTGATAACTGAAAAGTCTCCCCAATACCCGTTTTTACTTTCTCCTTGTTGACACCTATGCTAGAAATTTTTACTCAGCTATCTCGTCCGACCAAAGTAGTCGCAACCATACTAGGAACTGCCCTAATTTTACCCGCCTGTGCCAATATTAATCCTCAAGACCTAAAACCAATTAAAATCGATGGTTCGAGTACCGTAGCACCAATTACCGATAAAGTTCTCGAAGATTTTAAAGCTAATACCCCTAACAAAGTTTTGGCTGATGTTAAAATTGACGCTAATATTTCAGGAACCGGCGGTGGTTTTAGAAAATTTTGTGCGGGAGAAACCGATATTAATAATGCTTCTCGGCCAATTTCTGTGGAAGAATTAAAAGAATGTGATGCTAATAAGGTAAGATTTATCGAACTACCGATCGCTTTTGATGCTTTAACCGTGGTAGTCAATCCCCAAAATAACTGGGTTGATGATATTTCCACCACAGAATTGAGAACTATTTGGGAACCAGCGGCCGAGAATAAAATCAAACGTTGGAATCAAATTAATCCCGCTTGGCCCGACCAACCGATTACCCTTCACGGACCAGGTAAAGACTCCGGAACCTACGATTTTTTTAGTGAGGTAATTAACGGCAAAGATGCCAGCCGTGGGGACTTTAATTTTAGTGAAGATGACCAAGCTTTAGTTAATGCCGTCAGTCAAGATGCCAACGCTTTAGGCTATTTTGGCCATGCTTACTATGAACAAAATCGGGATAAATTAAAAGCTTTGAAAGTTAACGGTATTGAACCAACTCGCAGCAATGTCGAGGATAGTAAATATCAGCCTTTATCTCGTCCTTTGTTTATTTATGTTAATGCCCAAAAAGCCCAAGAGAATCCCGCTTTAGAGAAATTTGTCGAACATTATCTCGATCGAGTTCCCAATTTATTAGATAGTATTGGTTATATTCCCCTACCGGATGAGGCCTATCATTTGGCAAGGGTACAGTTGCAAAAATTTGAGGTAGGAACGGTTTTTGATGGCAGACCCCAACCCAATTTAACCATCGGGGAATTACTTCGTAAACAAGCCCAATTTGAAGCTAAGTAACGATTCCCATCTGATACTAAATCCGTTGAGTATAGGCTACATATCAGGACAGGCACTCCTGCAAGGGGAGTGACTCTTAAATTATTACAGATGCGTCAGCAGCTGCGTGTAAGCATCCCACCGAAAAACTAATGCGCTCCGGGGTTTGGGGGCGGCGCCACGCCCCCAACGGGGGGTTTGGGTAGGGTTGATTCATGAATCAACCCTACTATGAATCAACCCTACCCATTCAGCGTATCAATAAACTTGTCAATTAACCTTTCGGTGTCGCCCCAAATTGCTCGATGAGGATAGAGGTTAACACCGATTTTAGGTCCTCACAGGGAATCCCTTTTTGTACACAGCTGCCTAGGTGAGCATCTTTACCCACTTTACCCCCCATGTAGAGGTCAACTCCCTCCACGGTTTTGCCGTCTTTGCGCGCTTTTGTCCCCATCAAACCGATATCGGCCACTTGGGGTTGTCCGCAGGAGTTAGGGCAACCAGTCCAATGAATCCGCACACCCCGGGGGATATTTAATTCGGCATCTAACTGACGAATCAAGTCCACAGCCTTATTTTTGGTTTCAATCAGGGCAAAATTGCAGAATTGCGCCCCCGTGCAGGAAACGAGCGCTCGTTGTAAAGGAGTGGGATTGGGGGTAAACTTAGCCAGTAAAGGCTCGGTTAAAAGAGTCGCCATATTTTCAGCCGCTATATTGGGAATAATCACGTTTTGTTCCACGGTTAAACGCAATTCTCCGCTACCATACACTTCGGCAATCCGGGCTAAATCGAACATATCATCGGCAAATAGACGACCAACGGGAATACAAAGACCGACATAGCTCAATCCCTCCTGTTTTTGGGGGAAAACTCCTAAATGATCCCGTTTTTCCCAGTCGATTGCGTCTTTTTCGGCAGCCGTTGCCAAGGCATAACCTAAGTGATTAGCCACCCGCGTGCGGAATTCCTCGATTCCCCACTCATCAATTAACCACATTAAACGGGATTTTTGACGATTGGCGCGCAATCCATTGTCGCGGTAAACTTCCAAAATTCCTCGGCATAAATCCACCACTTCCTGATTCGGTCTCACCCAAACATTCATAGGAATTGCCGCTTCACAGCGTTTAGCCGAGAAAAAGCCACCCACCACGACATTAAAGCCTAATTCTCCCTCTTTATAGGCAGGAACAAAGGCAATATCGTTAATTTCCGCATGAACCGAGTTATCGCGTCCCCCCTCGATGGCAATATTAAATTTGCGGGGCAGATTGCTAAATTGATAATTACCTTGACCGCAGTTGGTAATCATATCTTGGACTTTTTGGACTAATTCCCTGGTATCAATTAATTCATCCGCGTCTAGTCCCGCCATGGGTGAACCGGTAATATTTCTGACATTATCCATGCCCGATTGTACCGAAGTCATACCCACGGATTTTAGTCGTTGGAAAATATCAGGAATATCTTCGATACGAATACCGCGTAATTGTAGGTTTTGACGAGTGGTAATATCGGCATTACCATCATCGCCGTAACGCTGCACGATTTCCCCTAAAACGCGCATTTGCTCACCGCTAATAATGCCGTTAGGAACCCGCAAACGCATCATGAATTTACCCGGGGTGACGGGACGATAAAAAACCCCCACCCATTTTAAGCGATATTCTAAATCGGTTTTATCCATCGCTTCCCAACCGATTTGGGCAAAATGATCTAGTTCATCTTTAATGGCTAATCCGTCTTTTTCGGCTTTAAATTTCTCGAATTTATTGAGAGTTGTTCCATCTTTTTCAGGTGCTTGTACCACGAATCTATCTCCTTTTGGTTTGTGGGTGTAATTGTTCTAGTTGGTGCGGGTTAGAAATGAAGAAATCGGGATTTAACAATAAGTATTCTTTAAAATACCGTCGTCATTAGCAAAAATTTAGTAATTTACCTAGTCTCTATTTGTTATTTAATTCTTTTTAACTTGGATAATTTTGTATTGTTTGTAACAGAAATCCGTTAACCATCGTGTTTAAGGATTTATATCATGCAGTAAGTGCATTGAGATGGGGTGTGGGGTGTGGGGTGTGGGGTGTGGGGTGTGGGGTGTGGGGTGTGGGGTGTGGGGTGTGGGGTGTGGGGTGAGATCGG
>NZ_JAPZQM010000480.1:0-1750 GCF_027530565.1 Microcystis sp. LE19-10.1B
GCGGCGTTGGCTATGCCACTCGCCCCGAAGTTAACGGTCAGGGGAGAACTCAGGTTTAAGTTAGTGCGAGTAAAGGTGTAAACTAAGTTAGTCGTACCGTCTTCCTGCACACTGGCCGGGCTGACACTGACGGTTACGGAAGGTAAGTTAGCCCCCGCCAAGGCGTTAAACACATTGAGCCGCTTACCAGAAACCGTTTTACCGGCTAGAGCCGCAATCGGCTCTCCCGTGTTCATTAAGGCGTTTTTCACCTGTTGTGCCGTCCAGGTAGGATTTTGTGACCACAACAAAGCCGCCGCCCCTGCCACATGGGGACTGGCCATGGATGTCCCTGAAAGGGTCGCGTATCCACCACCAGGAGCTAGACTGTAAATCTCTGAACCAGGCGCACCCAAATCTACGCTGGTTAAGCCATAGTTAGAAAAAGAAGAGAGAGCATCGGTGCGGGTGGTGGAAGCAACAGAAATAATATTAGCTAGGTTGTAGCTGGCAGGATAGGAGGGGCTTGTGTCAGTGTTTTTTGCATCATTACCAGCCGCCGCAATAAATAAAGCTCCCGCCTGACCCGCAGCGTTAATCGCATCGTAGAGCGCTTGACTATAGCCTCCACCTCCCCAGGAGTTATTGGTGAGCTTAACTCCTTTGGCCGTCGCATAGTTAATTGCCTTAATGGCATTGGAGGTAGAGCCTGATCCTTGATCATTCAAAAACTTCAGGGGCATGATTTTGGCATTCCAGGCCACCCCCGTCACACCGACCCCATTATTTCCTTTGCCAGCAATGGTTCCCGAAACATGGGTTCCGTGACCATAAACATCACTGGGGTTATTGTCGTTGTAGGCAAAGTCCCAACCGCGAATGTCATCAATGTAGCCATTGCCATCGTTGTCAATGCCATCTCCAGCAATTTCCCCCGGGTTTGTCCAGATGTTGCCAACTAGGTCTTGGTGATTGTAGTCCACCCCCGTATCAATAACCCCAATCACTAAATTAGGATTGCCGGTTTGAATATCCCAGGCTTCCGGGGCATCAATATCGGCATCGGGAGTACCGGCACTTTGTCCGGTGTTATGCAATCCCCAAAGTTGATTAAAACTGGGGTCATTGGGGAACGTGGCCTGGGTACTAATTGTACCCAGCGTCCGAATATAGTCGGGTTCAATGTATTCAAAAATCGGATGGGAGCGATATTGTTTTAGAATCTTCTCCACAGAGAGCGACCCGGATAACTTCCAAATCTCTGCCCCCGTTAGTTTAATCTTCTGGGTGCTGACAGCACCAAAGAGGGACTTAAACTGAGCAACTTCGGCGCTGGCGATCCCCTTCTTGAACTTGACAATGAGTTGATTGGGAGCATAAGGGGCAAGGGTGCTAGTTGCTGCCGGTCTTAGCTCTGAGGTGACGGGGGCGGTAGTGGGTACAGAGGCAGGACCCGACGCTGGACTGGTGGTGACGGCGGCAGCGGTGGGTACAGAGGCAGGACTCGACGCTGGACTGGTGGGATAACCAGAAGAGTTCATACTGAGGGAAGCGGGAAAAACCACTTGACCCGTAGCAGTAGGGGAGACTGGAACCGTGGGGGCCTCCGAGGAGACTGTAGATGGGGAGGGGTTAGAGTTCAGGACTCCCAAGGGAGTAGTTTCCCTCGATACACTTAAATCGTCGGAACCTGTTAAATCAAAGGTGATTGGAGAGGCTCCGTCAAAACTCAAAGAATCTTCTAGAGATGACATATCTGTACTCGATAAAT
>NZ_JAPZQM010000475.1:0-3207 GCF_027530565.1 Microcystis sp. LE19-10.1B
ATCCTTATCTGGCAAGAGACTTAATTGATTAGTTCGCTCTAGATCAAAAATAATTGACAAAAATCGCCAAATGCCTTTCTATATAAGGGTTCCATCCCTTATAACCCCCGTCCATTGCATAACAAAAACCGAAGAACCCAACTTCTTCGGGTACAGTCAGGATTATTGCCTCAATCAATTCAGGTGTTTATTCGGTGTAAATATGAATAAATTCGATAAAATCAGTTAATTATGCGGAAATATCTCCGTTTAAAACTAAATAAAAAATATTTACACTAATCAACCGCATCTTTTATGCTATCATTTCTAGGAACGGGTTATTTTTAATAATGTCCCCATTTGATCAAAGACAATGCTTGCTTTAGAACAGCTTTATGAACGGGAGTATGATCGCTGGTTAAGCGAGACGATCGAGTTATTAAAAAATCGTCAGTTAGATCAGTTAGATTACGAACATTTAATCGAGGAGTTGGCAGCTTTGAGACGAAGCGAAAAAACTGCTGTTAAAAGTTTAATTTTATCGATAATAATCTAGCTGCTACTCTATCAATTTTGGACAACAGAAAGAGAAAAAAATAGTAATCATTGGGCGGCAGAGATTATCACTTTTCGAGTACAATTAGAATATAAGCTCACCACCAATTTAAGTAAATTTCTAGAACTAGAACTAGAGTTAGAAGATATCTATGAAAACGCTCGCTTAATTGCAGAAAAAAAGACAGGATTAAAAAATTTACCGATAATTTGTCCCTACTCTCTGAGACAAATTCTTGAGAAACAGTGGTTTCCCGATACAGATAATCAATAAACTCTCAAAAATATGGAATCTCACAACAGTGAACCGATTATAATTGCCGAAGCGGTGGAAAAATGGTATGATAACCGCTTTCATGCTTTACGGGGAGTGAATCTCACCGTTAATAAACAGGAAGTTGTCGTGATTATGGGGCCGTCCGGTTCAGGAAAATCCACCTTTATTCGCACTTTTAACGGTTTGGAATCCTATCAAAAAGGTCGCATTATTATTGACGGAATAACTGTGTCCCACAACCTGAAAAATATCGAGGTAATCCGTCAGGAAGTCGGCATGGTTTTTCAACAATTTAACCTCTTTCCCCATCTGACGGTATTAGATAATGTCACCCTCGGACCAATGTGGGTGCGCGGTTGGAAAAAAGCCAAAGCGGAGGAAATAGCGAGAAAACTCCTCGAAAAAGTTGGTATTCTCGAACAAGCACTTAAATATCCCCCTCAGTTATCGGGAGGACAACAGCAGCGGGTGGCAATCGTTCGCGCTTTAGCTATGCAGCCGAAGGTGATGTTATTCGATGAACCCACCTCAGCTTTAGATCCGGAAATGGTGCGAGAAGTCTTGGAAACGATGCAAAGTTTAGCCAAATCCGGGATGACCATGGTTTGTGTCACCCACGAGGTAGGATTCGCGCGAGAAGTGGCCGATCGAGTGGTATTTATGGATCAGGGTTTAATTTTGGAAATTGCCCCCCCAGAAAAATTTTTTAATAATCCCCAATCCGATCGAACTCAGCAATTTTTAGCAAAAATTCTTTGATTTTCCATGACTTGATCATTAAACCATCTCTTTTTCTTCTTCTACCTCCACTAAAAGGGGAACGAGATTTTCATTTAAACGACCGGCTCGAATTAATTCTGCGTAGGTATTAGCTTCGATATCAAGTAAAGTATCTTGAAATTGTTCGGCTACCACATCTTTTAATTGTGGGTGTTCCTGTAGTAATTTTTGCAACTGATCGCCCAAGGCCTTTAGTTGTCCCTCCACTAGCGTTTTTTTGTGGCGATAAAATTCGGGATCGATATCGGGAAAACGTTCTGGTTGTTGCAGATAATTGGCAACCCTAGTTAAAGCAATTTGACGAGCAATTAAGGCCGAATATTCGGTGCGAATCGGTTGATCACCGATAAGATTGAGGGCATTTAACAGCCATTGTATGGATAATCCTTGCACCAATAAAGTAAATAAAACCACCCCAAAAACCACGTCAATAATTTCTTGACGGTAGGGGATAGACGTAGGAACACTTAACGCTAGGGCGATCGAAACCGAACCGCGCAATCCTCCCCACCATAACACCGTTCTTTCCTTGAAATTGATGTTATTGCCCGTAATTAGGTTACTAATTGCCCCTAGTCCAAAAATTGAGAACAGACGGGAAACCACCATAGCAGCGATCGCTATTAAAATCCCGGTTAAGTGACTACCAAGACTCTCAAAACGAGTTTGATCGCCGATCAGTAAAAAGATGATAGAATTGACAAAAAAGGCGATAAATTCCCAAAATTCGCTAACTACCAGGCGCGTGCGGGGACTCATACCAATGCGCGAACCGAGATTACCGAGAATAATCCCGACAATTACCACCCCAATCACACCGGATCCGCCTAATTTTTCCGTGACGAGATAGGTTCCGTATGCAGAAACTAGAGTCAGAGACTGTTCCACAAAAGGCAGATCAAAGCGTTGGGTAAGGTAGGAAATGCCGAAACCGATCACGCAACCGACACCGATCCCAATCCCCACAAAGGTGCAGAAACGAGCGATCGTCACGGGGACGGAAAAGGTATCGACTCCCAAGGGAATCCCCACCAAGAGGACGAAAGCGACCACAGCGACCCCATCATTAAAGAGACTTTCCCCTTCCATCAGGATCGTTAGTTTTTTACTGGCCCCCAATTCTTTAAATAGGGCAATCACAGAGACGGGATCGGTGGCAGCTAGGGCAGCACCCAACAGAAAAGCGATCGATAGGGGTAAATTAGCAAAGATATGTAGGGGATAGGCGACTCCCAAAACGGAGATAATTACCCCGATAACGGCAAAAAGGACGATAGTAACCCAATATTCCTTTAATTTAGCCCAAGGAATATTCCAAGCGGCTTCAAAAAGGAGGGGAGGCAGAAAAATTTCCAGAATTAATTCCGGGGAAAGATTAACCAAACGCAAATCTAAAAAAGCTAAACCCATACCGACAATAACTAACAGCAGGGTGTAGGGAATTTTGCGGAGGAAGGCAACGGTTCTCGATAAAGTGGCGACACTCAAGGAAATGGTCAAAACTAGCAGGAATTGCTCTAAATTATGAGCGATCGCTTCGTTAGCAGTAGATTCTAGACTCATTATTTTCAGTTATCAGAGATGGGGTGTGGGGTGTGGGGTGTAGGGTGTAGGGT
>NZ_JAPZQM010000554.1:0-1224 GCF_027530565.1 Microcystis sp. LE19-10.1B
CCAGGAATATTATCTCTTATCTTGACCAGATGGATTGACTTCCAGGGGTGACAAAACAAAGCGAGCAACTGGAACATCTCCCCCTAGATGTTAAGTCTGATTGCCTAGTCATTCTCAATAAGCACTGTTTATTGCGAATGAGGGAACCCTGGAATTTTCGGCTTAGTTGCCGGCAGCTTGCCGCCAACTCACTCCTCTAGATAAGTATTTTGACTCAGGCATCTTCCTCTTTTGAGACGTTGTGACACTTAGGGTGCGGAATGTGGGAATTAAAGCAAGCAAACAGCTTAAGTCGAAGATGTTCAAAATTGGTAAATCCATAACCCATTCTTTTAATAAGCTTTATTTTGGTATTCATTCCCTCAATTAATCCGTTGGTTGTCTGATTTTCAAAGTAATTACAAATACCAGGCAAATGCTTCTGGATCATGCTGGCACTACTTTGATATAATATCCCGCCTATTCTTATCCATTTTTCCAATTTTCTCTCAGCACCTCTGAACGTTCTACTACTTTGATAAATTTGTCTAATTTCTTCTTTCATTTCCCAGGCTATTCCCAAGCAGGGATGTTCTTTCAGGATAACTTCTAGTTGTTGTTTTTGCTCGTCCTTTAAGTCCTCTTTATTCTTCCATAATAAATGAGGTAATCCCTTTTCATGCACCCCCATTAACTTTCTCAATTTATTAAGCTCGTCATTGATGATAGCCATTACATGAAAACGGTCATAGATGATTTTAGCATTGGGAAATAATTCCTTGATCACTGCTGTAAATCCTGACCACATATCGACGCTCACTTCTTTCACTTTCTCCCGAACTGCGTCTGGCTGTGCCTTTAAGGCTTCCATTAATTCTTCTTGCTTATGTCCTTTAATCACATCTAGTAAAATTTTCTTGTCCAGATCTACGACCGTTGTTATGAAATCTTTATGTCCTTTTAAGTTACTAAATTCATCCAAGCTTATTCGTTCTGGTGCTTCCCACCTGACAGGGGGACAAGCAAGCTGAAAAGCTTATGTAGCATAGAATACAGACACAGACTCCAAAAAAAAATAAGTCATATTTACTAGATATGACCTAGATAACGAAAATGATAAGTGAACTATACCAGAAAGTGTTAGAAAATGAACTGGGACGAGCCAGATATCTACTGTTGTTAATGATAGTTGGAACCTGGCAAATACTAAAGCAAGCTAAGTTAGAGATATTAGCAGAAGCACTG
>NZ_JAPZQM010000712.1:0-2438 GCF_027530565.1 Microcystis sp. LE19-10.1B
GAGTTAGAAAGCTAATTCTCAGTCATCGCATAAGGGGCCTTGAAGATTCTGCGAGGCGGTGCGGAAGGTTGTGAGTGCAGAAGATTCCAGCCCCGTTGCGATGACGAACGCCTAGCGGCTTGAGCGTGCGCGATAGCGCAACAAACCAAAAAATTCCTCGCTGCTCTCGGAATGACAAAATCTAAATTGAACACAAGCAACGCAATAAGTTTTATGAAATTCGCATTCAATTAGAAAGCAATCTCTCAGTCATCGCATAAGGGGCCTTGAAGATTCTGCGAGGCGGTGCGGAAGGTTGCGGGTGCAGAAGATTCCAGCCCCGGTGCGATGACGAACGCCCAGAGGCTTGAGCGTGCGCGATAGCGCAAATCGAGATCTCACTTTTCTTCCCGTCCCGCATCGTCTCCCGAAGGGGACGATGTGAGAAAAAGCAGCGCAAGGTGTGTCGTATCGTCCTCTTCGAGAGACGATACTTGACCCTACGTCACCTCCCTTCTTCCCTTGCAGAGCTGGCGATCAGGGGAACTCCAAGCTACTTGAGCGTGCGCGGTAGCGCAAAAAACCAAAAGATTCCTCGCTGCACTCGGAATGACAAAATCTAAATTGAAATTAGGCAGCGCGATAAGATTCATGGAATGCAGATAGCGTTAGAAAGCTAACTCTCAGTCATCGCATAAGGGGCCTTGATTTCGAAGCTACTCCCTTCTCCCTTGGGAGAAGGGCCGGGGATGAGGGGAACGCCCAGCGGCTTGAGCATGCGCGGTAGCGCAACAAACCAAAAAATTCCTCGCTGCATCTATTCGGAGACAATCCGCGTATTTCACGAATGATTCTGTCGAGCTCTTCTAATTCCGTTTGCATCAAACTATCGATGTACTGTTGTTCTTCAGGTGTAGAAAAGGCTTTTAATTGCTGTAAGCCTTTGATGCGACAAAAGGGAGCACGCAACTTATGGGCATTATAAAAAGCATATTCGGTTAGTTGCTCGTTTTTCTGTGCCAATTCTTCGGTGCGTTTGGTAACAATTGCTTCCAGGTTTTGATTGAGTGCGCTTACTTCTTCGTTAAGTTGGATAAGCGCGTTGTTGCTTTGTGTAAGCTCTTCATTAATAGCGGTAACTTCTTCCTTCTGTTCTTGAATAACTTTGTTAGCCTTCGAAATGTCTATAAACAGGTGTTCGATGGCTTGCATCAGTAAAAAGATAACAAAAGAAAAGAGCAGATAATACAGAATGATTACCATGAAGAAATACTTGTCGTCTACCAACGCAAGTAAGTCGGGCGTAACTCTATCTTCATACTTAAGTAAAAATGGAATGGACGTTACGATCAAAACAAAGTTCAAGACGAGCAAAGGCCAGAACAGTTTGGCTTCTGTTCTCCTCGAGAACATGAGGTGAATGAGCAAAGCATGAAAAATCAAACCAACCGGATAGGCCATATAATAATCAGAGGGTGTTTTCTGATGCCAAATTGGTATGATGTGCATTAACAATGGCCAGCTAAGAATAAACAATAAACGCCCAAACTTCGAGTGTCCGATTTTATTGAGGTATAGCGATGCACCACAAATTATGATCTCAACAATAAAAATGAACTGATCCCACGCTAATTGGTCAAGTGGCTTAATGTAATTAGGTAAATCGATGAGCACAAACAACGTATACACCAAAGGAAGAGTGATGTAGATGATGTTGGTGTAAATAAGTCGCCTGTTATGCCCATCGGCAAAGTTTTCGTTTGTGCCCTGCCGAATTAGCTTCTGTATAAATGTTAGCATGTGATTTCCTTCAGATTTGTTATAAACACATGTCAGGGTTACATGGTTACGGAATAAAACGACCCATTTTTTTTATTGAATCTAGCCTTTTTTTACGATAAGTAATAATTCGGTGATGGACTAAGATCCACCAACAGGCAAGTAACTCCCTTCTCCCTTGGGAGAAGGGTTGGGGATGAGGGGAACGCCCAGCGGCTTGAGCGTGCGCGGTAGCGGCAAATGGAGTTTTCACTTTTCTTTTGCATGCCCAAAAGAAAAGTAGCAAAAGAAAAAGGCACGCTGCCCCTCTACCCTCTGCTAACCGCTTTGCAACCGCACATGCCCGAGTGGGCCGCTCCGTTCGTGCACGTCCACGCACTCAAGTTTCATTCTATGAGTAGCTAGTACAAAAGAAGATTTATGAAATCCGCATTCAATTAGAAATCAATCTCTCAGTCATCGCATCAGGGGCCTTGAAGATTCTGCGAGGCGGTGCGGAAGGCTGTGGGTGCAGAAGATTCCAGCCCCGTTGCGATGACGAACGCCCAGCGGCTTGAGCGTGCGCGAGAGCGCAACAAAACAAAAGATTCCTCGCTGCACTCGGAATGACAAAATCTAAATTGAACTCAAGCAACGCGATAAGATTAATGGAATGCAGATAGAGTTAGAAAGCTAATTCT
>NZ_JAPZQM010000717.1:0-10803 GCF_027530565.1 Microcystis sp. LE19-10.1B
GCTGAATAAATCTAAAAACCTTGTTGGATAAGACTTTTGGACTTTTTTCCCCTCAAAAAGTGCCAGCCATTGCGGGGATCGGGGGGAAAATTCCTGGACTTTTTCCCTGAAAATTAGGTAGTTGACCACCTGAAAATCGATAAAACCCCACACCCCACACCCCACACCCCACACCCTGCCACCACCGAAAAGCTTTTTGCCGCAAACCCTAAGTAGCGGCTAGGAGAATGGGAAGTGGGCTGTTAAAGTTCGATCGGGAGTTAATCATACTATTTAAAAGGGATTTGGTATAATACAGTGTCTATAGGCGTTTTTTGAAAACGTCTGCCAAAATTTCTAGCTTCAACGCCTCGATCCTCTCAAGTTATGAGTAGTAGAGTGCGTCTAAGTTTAATCGCTTGCTCCCGGGAAATTATGAGAATTAAACAAATTACAGTTAAGCATCTTTTTGGCATATTTGACCATACAATTAATCTCAATATGGAGGAAAGAATAACTATTATTCATGGTAAAAATGGCTTTGGGAAAACCTCAATACTGCGATTAGTCAATGGCTTTTTTAACTTAAAGTATTCAGATATAAGGGCTATTCCTTTTCAAAAATTTACTATAATTTTTGACGATAACAGCTTTGTGGATGTTGTCAAAGCTTCCACCAGTAAGAATAAAAAAAGTAATGTAAGACCAAAGATTAATTTTAATTTTACTTCCTCCGATCAAAAAGAAAAACTGACTTTTTCTCCTAATTTACTAGACGGGAAAACAATTTCTTTCCCTCTCAGCATGATAGATGATTTCATACCCGATTTAGATAGAGTTGGATCAGAAAAATGGCTCTATACCCCCACAAAAGAAATTATGGATTTAGAAGATATTTATGAACGATTTGGAGAATATTTACCCAAGCAATTCCAGAAAGAATATCCTGATTGGTTAAAGAAAATTATAGACTCTATTAATGTTCGTTTTATTGAATCACAACGTCTATTAGATATTTCCAATAGTGCCAAAAATGGCAGAACTATAAGGATGCCGATGACATTGTACTCTGTGGCCAGCTATTCTGAAGATTTAGCAGAAAATATTCAAACTAAATTAGCAGAGTATGGACAACTATCTCAAACTTTAGACCGAACCTTTCCAGCGAGAGTTGTACAAAAAAAGGCATCATTGACCGATGATGAACTAAGGGAAAAAATTGATCAACTTGAAAGCGAAAGAAATCAATTAATTAGTGCAGGACTATTGAAAAAAGATGAAGATTCTAACTTCCAAGTTAAAGATAGTATTGATGATAGCACCAGAAAGTTATTATCGGTTTATATTGAGGATGTATATAAAAAGCTCAATGTATTCAATGACATTTATCCTAAAGTAGAGCTATTTAAAAATATAATTAATAAAAAATATTCTTTCAAAAGTGTTACTATTGATCAAAGCAAAGGGTTTATCTTCACTACCCAGGAAGGGGAGGTTTTATCGCCAACAGATTTATCTTCTGGGGAACAGCACGAATTAGTAATTTTATATGAATTGTTATTTAAAGTTAAACCTAATACTTTGATCTTAATTGATAAACCAGAAATGTCACTTCATATTTCATGGCAGCAGGAATTTTTAAAAGACTTACAGGAAATCACGAAACTTTCCGGGTTAGATATTTTGATGGCTACCCATTCTCCTGATATTATTAATGATCGTTGGGATTTGACAGTTGAATTAGAGAAACCAAAGCAAAAAAGCAAAGATGAGAGAACAGATAACACCTGACAGAATTGCTAATAGCATTCGTTTACTACGCAGCGATCATGAGGGAGTTTTTTTAATTGTTGAAGGTCATAGCGATAAACTTATTTATGAGCGATTAGTAAACAAGCAAGAGGTTAGGATCACAATTGCCTCTAATAAAAATAATGCTATCAAAGCATTATCCATCTTAGAAAAAGAAAATTTTTGCCGAGTTGTTGCTGTTATAGATGCGGATTTTTCGAGAATAGAACAGCAAATTCCCGACAGTAATCATCTCTTTTTAACCGATGAACATGATTTGGAAATGATGTTAATTAAATCTGCTGCTTTCGATAAATTATTAAAAGAACGAGGAAGTGAAGAAAAAATTGCAGCTTTTTCCAAAGATATTAGAGAAACTTTACTAAAGTTAGGTCAGGAAATTGGTAAATTAAGATTGCTATCTCTTAGAAATGAGTTGAATTTAAAGTTTGAAGGATTAAATTTTAGTAAGTTTATTGACAAAAAGAATCTGAATCTGTCAATAGATATTGACAAATTAATTAGAAGTATCAAAAATCATTCTCAGAAACTGTCCTTAGACGAACAGCAAATTAAACAGGATTTATCGGTAATTAGCGATGAAAATCACGATCCGTGGCAGCTATGTTGTGGACACGATTTTATCAGTATTTTAGCGATCGCACTCTGGAAGGTTTTAGGTACATGGAATGCTAATGATGTTAAAAAAGAAGACTTGGAAAGAGAGTTAAGATTAGCTTATGAGTTATCTTATTTTTATCAAACACAAATATATACACTAATGATTAATTGGCAATCTAATCATCATCCTTATCAAATATTCTGATTCGGATTATTGCCTGAACTTGGAGATGATAAGTAGGTGGGCGTTAAAAGTTGTCAGATCCCCCCGCCTATCGGCACCCCCCTTATCAAGGGGGGCAGGGGGGATCGAACCTAAAATCCATTTTTAATTTAATTATAACCAGGTACTTATATTTAACAAGTCAGATCGGCTCGACTTTGTGTTATAATCAAAGCTGGGCTTTAAAGACAATATTCTCAGCAAATTATGCCTATTGTTCTTCCTGGCACTCTAATTTCACTGAAAGATTAATTTAACCTTGATCTGTCGGGACTGATTTCTTAACCTGTTAATAAATTGATTTTTTCCCCAGTCAGGCTAGAATCAGTAGGACTAGCATCCAAGATAATCGGGGTAACTTTGGTTAATCTGGGGCAATGTAGCCTAAAAAAACGCCAAAAATAGTCAAATTTAGACTTGAGTGGCTTCTTACTAACTGTTTAATCTATTATTTAGGTATTAGACTCTATGGCTAAAGCTTCTACCGTAACTTCTGAAATCGATCTTAAAGATTCGCAATATTACTTTAACCGAGAATTAAGCTGGTTAGAATTTAATCGTCGCGTGCTTTATGAGGCACTTGATCCTCGGACTCCCCTACTAGAAAGATTAAAATTTACCGCCATTTTTTGTGCCAATCTCGACGAATTTTTTATGGTACGGGTGGCAGTGCTTAAACAACAGGTAGAGGCAAATGTAGCCGTTTTAAGTGCCGATGGCCGGACTGCCTCAGAACAGCTAACCGAGATCAGTAAACGTCTGCGTCCCCTTGTACAACAGCAGGATCGTCTTTTTGAACACACCCTAAAAAACCTCTTAGTGGAACAGGGAATTCATCTGATTAACTATGTAGATTTACATCAAGAACAGCGCAATTATCTCCACGATTACTTTGAACAAAATATTTTCCCCGTTTTAACTCCCCTAGCGGTGGATCCTAGTCATCCTTTTCCCTATATTTCTAATCTTAGTCTCAATTTAGCCGTAGTCGTTCGCGATCCCGACACCGATAAAGAACTATTTGCCAGGGTGAAAGTGCCGCAGGTTTTCCCCCGTTTTCTGGCATTATCCAAAGAATTACGCCACCAAGATGGAAAAGCTTCGATTTGGACGGGAGTGCCTCTGGAACAGGTGGTAATGCACAATTTAGAGGCACTTTTCCCCGGCATGATCATCCAAGAATGTTATCCTTTTCGGGTGACGCGCAATGCCGATATCTCCGTCGAAGAAGATGAGGCCGATGATTTATTATTAGCGATCGAGGAAGAAGTACGCAAGCGCCGCATCGGTAAATCGGCAGTACGTCTGGAAATTCACAGTTCTACCCCTAGCAATATTAAAGACCGGATCATGCGCGATCTGGGACTTGAGGAGATCGATGTTTACGATGTGGATGGACTGCTGGGACACAAAGATTTATTTTATTTTCTGTCCTTACCCTGTCCCGAACTGAAAGATCCCCCTTGGAATCCTGTCACCCCACCAGTTTTACAGGGATTGCGAGAAATAGTTGACGGTAACGAAGACGGTATCCTAGAACAGGATGGCGAAGATATTTTTACTTTAATTCGCAATAACGATATTCTCGTTCATCACCCTTACCATTCCTTTAGTGCCTCAGTACAACAGTTTATCGCCCAGGCTGCCCATGATGCCCATGTTTTAGCGATTAAAATGACTTTGTATCGTACTTCCGGAGATTCCCCGATTGTCAATTCCCTGATTGCAGCGGCGGAAAATGGTAAACAGGTAGCGGCGTTAGTGGAACTAAAAGCACGCTTTGATGAGGAAAATAACATTACTTGGGCGAAAAAGCTCGAACAAGCCGGAGTTCACGTTGTTTATGGCTTAGTTGGTCTAAAAACCCATACGAAAGTGGTTCTCGTGGTCAGAAAGGAAGGGGATAAAATCCGTCGTTATTTCCATATTGGCACGGGCAATTATAACCCAAAAACGGCTAAATTATACACTGATTTGGGTTTACTTAGCTGTCGTGAGGATTTGGGGGCAGATATCACCGATTTATTTAACTTTCTGACCGGATACTCCCGTCAGCAATCCTATCGCAAACTTTTAATTGCTCCGGTGAGTTTGCGAAAACGGATGTTAGCAATGATCGATCGCGAGGCCAAAAACTGTAAAAATGGCGGTACGGGGCGCATTGTGGCAAAAATGAACTCTATTGTCGATAAACCGATTATAGAAGCTTTATACGCCGCTTCTCGTGCCGGTGTGCAGATTGACTTAATTATTCGTGGGATCTGTTGTTTACGGCCCGGATTGCCGGAAGTGAGCGAAAATATCCGAGTAATTAGCATTATCGGCCGCTTTTTGGAACATTCCCGCATTTTTTACTTTTACAATGATGGTCAGGAGGAGGTGTATATTGGTAGCGCCGATTGGATGACGCGGAACCTGACTCGTCGCGTGGAAGCAGTGACACCCATCGATGAACCAGCGATCGCCAAGGAACTGGAAGAAATTCTCGGCATTATGTTGTCAGATAACCGACAAGCATGGGAATTACAATCCGATGGCAGTTATATTCAGCGTCGTGCTGACAATGAGGGACAGGAAAGCAGTACCCATGTAATTTTAATGGACAAGACCCTTAAATCTGCGGGTATTAGTCCATAGGAACAGTTATCAGTTATCAGTTATCAGTATTCTCTCGTTGACCCCCTCGGATGCCCTTCTACTTCTGGAGTTCGGGGCTTGATAATCTGACTTATTGAGAATAATTTTTATTTGTCGGAGATAATTTAACCCCCCCTCAGAAAATGGGGTGTAGAATGGTGTCAGGGCAATACTTTCATTTATTTCACGGGAACTATTTGTTAGGATCGAAAAATCTTTACGTTCAGCCACAACCATGAGCGTTCTTGTCAAACCCTCTAGCCTGATTCCCAAAGGATTGCGGGTACAACAGATTAATAATCTCACCCTATTCAAATTTACAGATGAACTGGGCGATCGGATGCAGACGCTTCTTGACAAGAAAAAAGCTGATGATCTCACCCCGGAGGAAGTCCTTGAGCTAGAAGCGATTGGCGAACTCGACCAAATTTTCAGCTACATCAACGCTGTCATTGCCGCCAGAGTAAATGGTCATTCCTAAATCGCTCCACCATATTGTTCGACAACGCGCTAGGTTCCAGTGTGAATACTGTCACTATCCCGAACTCCTCAGTGATGCTCTCACCCTGTTTTTACATTGGCGCAAGTCATGCTATATTATGGGCTGTGGCTCTTCGTTACTTGGCATGATTCGATCAGGGGGCATAAATCGAAGCAATGTCTTTCTGTGTAAGGGTTTTATCCTTTATAACCCCCCTCCATTGCATAACACAAACCGAAGAGCCTAAACTGCTAAAAGCTGAACTTTTTCTGGATCGGCTAGAAGAAATCACAGACCAAGCTTCTGACGGTATTCAGAAAGCCAAGCTTTAAACCGTTCGCAGTACCCAAATCAAACTATCTCTTTCATTTAATCAACTCAAACTACTGGAGAGACTCATGGTTGAAACTACAACAAAACTCAAAAAGTTTACGATTTTACATTCCAATGATATGCACGGCGACTTTTTAGCGGAGGCTAAAACTGGACAAGGTGGTTTGATCGGCGGGTTATCATTGCTTTCTGGTTATATCAATCAAGTGCGTCAAACGGAAAAAAATACACTTTATGTTATTTCAGGTGATATGCTTCAAGGTTCGATGATTGATACCGAATTTAAAGGCTTATCAACCATGGAAATCATGAATTACCTAGCACCTAATGTAGTGACTTTAGGAAACCACGAATTAGACTATGGCTTTCCTCATTTGCTCTTCTTAGAAAAAATGGCAAACTTTCCTATTGTTAATGCCAACTTGTACATTAAAAAGTACGGTAAAAGGTTGATGAACCCCTATATCATCCTCAATGTAGATGGATTTGATGTTATGTTCATTGGTATTGTCACCGAAGAGGTTCTTAGTGCCTTAAAGCTGGACAAAAGCATTGGTACATTTGTTGGACTAGAAGATGCAGCGGCTGAAGTTGGTAAGATCTGTAATACCTACAAAAATGAAGATATTGATTTGACAATTCTCCTAACTCACATTGGTTTTGAAGAGGATCAAAAGTTAGCGGCTATGTTAGACCCTGAGTGGGGGGTGGACATGATCATTGGTGGACATTCTCATACACTTTTAGAACAGCCTGCCCAAGTAAACAACATTTTAATCACCCAGGCCGCCGTTGGGACTGATCAGATCGGACGTTTCGATATTACAGTAGACGACGATACGAACAGCATTGTCGAATGGAAATGGGAACTTATTCCTATTAATGATCAGGTAGCTAGTCCTGACGTAGATTTGCAAAATTTTATCAATACCTACAAAGAACAAGTAGATCGCAAGTACAATCGTATTGTTAGCCGTTTAAATCGTCAATTGACTCATCCCGTGCGCGAACAAGAAACTGAGTTAGGTAATTTAATCGCTGATATCTTCTTAGAAATAGATACGATTGATGTCGTGCTTGTCGGTAGTGGTTCCATACGAGGTAAAGAATTAGGGCCTGTGGTCACTCTTGAAGATCTTAAGAAGGTTTATCCGTATGATGGTTCTCTTTATAAAATTAAAGTTACTGGAGCGCAACTGACAAAGGTATTTACCCATTTTCTGCGCCCAGAAAACAGAAAGCCTGGGGAAAGTCAATGTTATCAAATCAGCAAAGGTGTTCGAGTAGTTTATAACAATACTAAGAAAGCAATTGAATCTTTCAGTATTAATGAACAACCTGTAGAGGCTGATCGTTTATATGTAATCTGCGTGCAAGATTATCATTATCAAAATTCGCTGAAGAGTTTGAATCTCACGCCTGAAGAAATAGCTAACGCTAAAGTTGTTACTACTTCAAGCCAAGGTGTTCTTGAAGAATATTTAAGTACTCATCAACTCCTTGACGGTCAGGTGGAAGGACGCTGGACTTTTGTTAACTAGAGTTTATGACTCTACCCAATTCCTGAAGCGTCTGAATGGAAACTTAGGCACGATTAGCAAATCCAACAATGTTTGAAACTTGCTTCCAATTTGTGAAGCGCCTGAATGGAAACGATGTGTAGGGTTAATTCATGAATTAACCCTACAATTTTTTTACTTCCAGTTCATGAAGCGTCTGGTACTAAATTCGGTTATTAAAGACTGATTATCTATTCCCATTTTCCCGTTCGGCTATCCTGATATGTAGCCTATAATCAACGGATTTAGTCTCAGTTATCAGTTATCAGTGGGTAAGTAATCAGTGATCAGATGTGATACTAAATCTGGTTATTAAAAAATGATTATCTATTGCTCCTTTTGCCTATTGCCTATTGCCTATCCTGATATGTAGCCTATACTTAACGGATTTAGTATGACTAACTGGTTGAGAGGTTAAACCATCTCAAAAGCTGAGAGCAAGCATCTTGATCTGTATTTTCTCAACCAGTCAAATCAAGCAAAAATCCTAATAATAATTACCGACTTTGCGATGGTGAACAGCTGTTAAACTATCAGGTTTAGAAACGCGACCATCGGTGACTTTATTGTAAACAATCCAGTGGTCAGCACATTCCATGCGACTAGCGACCTCACATTCTAAATAAGCGAGAGCATCGGCTAAAATTGGGGAACCATTATTAGCGGTGTGAGTATCGACTCCTGCAAAACGATCTTCCCCAGGTCCGAAACGTTTTAAAAAGTGTTTCATCAGGGTTTGATAATTGCCTTCTTCCAGAATATTTAAAATGAATTGATCCCCCACTTGCATTAAAGACTCGATCGCCCGATCTTTGGCCACAGCAACGGTAAAACCGGGAGGATCAAAACTTGCTTGCGTCACCCAAGAAGCGACCATTGCACCGCTTCTGTCTCCTTTCTTGGTGGTAATAATATATAAACCTCCGCTAATCCGTCCGATGGCTTTATCAAGGTCAGTATCGAGGGATTTTCTTTGTTTAACTTTTACCTCTTGTGTTAATAGTTGTCCCATGTCTGTCCCCGCTTCTTCACAGCGTTGATAGAGACTCTCGTTAGGAGTTTCTGCGCTACGAATGGGATCAAAAGCTTTGGTTAAACCAACTTCACGAAACTTATTAAATAGAGGTAAAATTGATTCATCATCACCCCCTTGAGATTCAAACATTCCGATATATTGTTTGGGGTTAACCGAGGCGAGAATTGTGCCTAGATTCCCCGTAATTTCTTGGGCATGAATACCAGAAACGGGGGGAGTACCGATGACGATTCCCACCGCAGAAGAAGCTAATTCTTTTACCTCTTGGGGATCGGCGGATTTCAGGTCTAAAGTTTCTACAGCCAAACCAGTTTTAGTAATACCTTTGGCAATCGATTGACAGAGGCGATCGCTATAACCATAGTCGGAAATATAGAAGACAGCGACGGTTTTTTCTGCCTTAGTTTGTGCCTGACTCCAATCACGATAACGGGTCAATAATTCAGTAACATTATGTTTTAATAACGGTCCATGACCATTAGCCACGAGATTAATATTACCTAGGGGTTCCATCCGTTTCATCGCCGCTAGTACCGAACGAGCATTAGGAGCCATTAAACATTCATAATAGAAGCGATAATCCGGTTCAATAGCACTTAATTGCTCATCGTAGAGATCATCGGAACAGTAGTGCATTCCGAAGGCATCACAGGTAAATAAAATTCCCGAACCGTGATCGTAGGTAAAAATAGTATCGGGCCAGTGTAAATTAGGAGCGTTAACAAATTCGAGAATGTGACCATTGCCTAGGTCTAACTGATCGCCATTTTTGACCAGTTGACGTTGAAAGGGATGATGAACTAAATTCTCTAAAAACTGAATTGCCACTTTCGACCCAACGACGGTAATATTGGGAGCGAGTTGCAATATATCTCTGACTAACCCACTGTGATCAGGTTCAGTATGACTGATAATTAAATAATCGATTTCTTGGGGGTTAATTAATCCGTTGAGACTATCAAAATATAGTTGACGGAATTTTTCGTGAGAGGTATCCACAAGGGCGATTTTTTCCCCACGAATCAGATAGGAGTTATAAGTCGTACCGTTTTGTAATCCGAATTCAATATCGAAGCGATCGCGATCCCAATCGAGGGAACGAATAGCGGTAGTGTCTGCGGTGAGATCGGCCACCTGCACGGTGAGACGTTTTGTTTTGACTGGTGTAGCAACCATCGAACCCCTCCTTATTGTTAAGTTTTTTATACTTTGTCTCTATTGTGCCACGAGAAAATAGGTATGGGAATTTATTTTCCGATAATTACTGATAAGTAGGGAGGCACAATTATTTGTAGGATGGGTTAGCGGTAGCGCAACATGATCTGGCGTTGGGTTGAAGCATGAAACCCAACCTACGTTCTGATAACAGTTATCTTAATGCTCAGGTGGGAGTCGATCGTCGATAGCGAATTAGCTTATACTTCATCTTTATGAGAAACGCTCTCTAGGGATCTGTGTGGGGAAATGGCTGTTATACACTCGAGTCAAGTTAAATTGGACAACTAGTGATCGCTTTTCGGCGGAAACAGGGAATTAGACAAGAAATGCTAATAAGCTAAGACGCATTTAAACCGCTTATTCTTAGATTAGCAGCCAGATTCAGACAAGAAAGGCTCATGTCCCTTGCCTACACTCTATTACTTGTCTTAGATGTCTGTATAATTTGCTATATTTTTAGATGAGCTTATCATGATTTCCCGATCCAATCCACCCAGTAAAGTTACTTTAGAATTTGGGTTACAAGTTGAGGGTAAAACGGTGATTCCTTTGCTGACAAAAGATTCAGCACAAGCTAATATTAAAGTTGCTATTGAATGGCAATTTAACCAAGATAAGGGAGGTTAGTATGCAAGTTCAAATCGAAAAACGCTATTACACACCTGAAGAATACTGTCAGCTAGAAGAAACAGCAGAATACAAAAATGAATATCTAGATGGAGATATTATTCCTATGACGGGAGCAACAATCAATCATAATCTGATTGCTGGTAATTTTTATAAAAATTTTCCGACTAAGATTAACAATCAAGATTATTGGGCTTTTATGAGTGATGTACGGTTATGGATGCCAAGATATCGCTTTTATACTTATCCTGATGTCATGGTGATTAAAGACAAACCATTATATGAAGGAAAAGGCACA
>NZ_JAPZQM010000684.1:0-2705 GCF_027530565.1 Microcystis sp. LE19-10.1B
TTGAATTGTTCATCTGATAAGTTTTGATAATCCATAATTTTGCTAATAAACATAGCAAAATTATAGATGATTTCCTGACCTAAGATCACATTTTATTCTTTTTTCCACTTCAATCTAAGAATTGAGAAAAAAGCAAAACCCTCCACTATACCATAAAAAAATTATGCAAGAGGTCTTATGAATTATAAATTGTGAATTATAGATTACAGGTTATAGTTTATCAGTTCTGAATTGGGAAGTGAGAATTGTAAATTTAATTAAATTATCGAGCGGCAAAGGTTGGTTTTGGCTGTGATCGGTAATCGGTAAACTGACAACTAATAGCCGTTGACATCCTCACCGCCGGGGCCGGACGGTGATTCCCTACAGATCGAACAAACTTAATTGAACGATCTTCGGATGGGTTGACGCTTCACGGGACGATGCTTCTTGCGTCTATAACGGTTCTCTCACCGTATTTAGTATTAACCCGCCGGGCGCGGTCGGTTGCCATTGCTTCGATTAGTTGCATAATAGAGATATCCTTTTTTGGATGATAGGCGATCGCTTTTCTGATTGGTAGTCGGTAGCGGTCGCTTTTGGTTTATATCTTTAGTATATTTCTAGTCTCTTACTAAGTCAACTACCTATTAATTAGTATTTTACAGGTATTTTACTAATCCTCATTAGTTTATCTAATAAGTCTTGTACTTAGTAGTTTACAGGGTTAGACTTAAAAGGTAATGTATTAGTATTAATCAATTAAAATCATGGCTACTGAGAATAGACCAGTATCCTGTTATCTCCCAAAAGATATAGAAGACAGCCTTACTAAGTATTGCACTCAAAACAATATCACTCGAAAAGATAAGGCCGGGAACATTCAACCGGCAATGGGAACCGCCATAGTAGAGATTCTCGAAACCTTTTTCGGAGATAGCCCTAGCAAGTTGCCCAACTTCGAGGAAAAGATCGACGCGGCGATCGAAGCCAAAATGAACGCGGCGATCGCATCGCTTCGGACTGAATTAGCTCCCCTATATGCGATCGCCCAGAGAGAAGATTAGAGCGGTCTCGCGTAGCGAGCGCTTTGCGTTCACCTAATGCACGCCCGTCAGTCATATTTGAAACAGATTAGCTAGGAGATTACCTCATGACAGCAGTTACCGAAAATGATCTAAAAAGGCTAGAAGATTTAATCGTTAGTAGTATGAGGGTGATCGAGTCCCGATTAACTAGCCTAGAAAATGGACAATCAGAAATCAAGTCAGATATAAAGTCCCTGAATGGAAAGACAGAAAATATCGACAAGCGACTCACCTCGATCGAAGCCCGTCTAGAAGCATGGAAACCCTCGATCGACAAAACGGCCGATCTTGCCGAAAAAGTAGGAGAACTGAAAAACTGGAAGCAGATCGGGGTAGTGGTAATCACCGCTTTTATCAGTTCGATCCTTAGCGGCATTACCGGCGGGGTGATCGGTTGGCTGATCCGTTCAGCGAAATTCAACCCCTAACACCTAAAACCTAACACCTAACCCTTTTATCCATGCCCTCGACTTTCTCAGTCAGCTTGGCTTGTCCTAAGCTTTTACGCATTTAAGTTACATTGACAGCATTACCCTTATTTTTAAGTTTTCTACTCCATTTAATAATCAATCCCCCTTCATTTAAAAGCTGATTGACTACTTTTTCCAGTTCTTCTTTATTTTCAAATTCTCGATTAGCTATGTACTCTTTAGCGGAATGCCACACTAATTCTATTAGGTTGTAATCTGGACTATAAGCTGGTAAAAACTCTAGCCTAATATTGGGCAACTCTTTTTCCACCTGCTCAATAACATCTTTCTTTTTGTGATAACTAGCATTGTCTAATATGATGATAATTTTCGGTCCTTTTTCTCGAAAATCTTCGGGCAGATTTCCCAAGTTTATCCATTCTTGACGAATCTCTTCATGAAGTTTCTTTAATTGTTCATGGAAAGTTTCTGAATTTCCTTTTTTGATCATAAAACAGACTCGTTTTTTGTCATTATATCTTAAGGCTCCCATCACATTCACCCTTCCTCTTTTTCTTTGTCCATTCACTTTTTTTCGCTTTCCTTTTTTTGTCCAAGCTCTCCTTCTTATTACTCTCAAACTAAATCCACACTCATCCCAAAACCATACCTGGATTGACTCTGGCTTTTCTTTAGCCAACCTTAAATATTCATCTAATTTTTCTTTAAATGCTTTTCTTAATTTCTTGTCTTGCTTATCTTCTAGACTATATTTCGCCCAGATATACACATACTTTTTTCTTCTCAATATTCTTCTCACTTGCGAGCCACTCAGTTTAATTCTTGTTTCCTTTTCTAGATGCTCTGCTAATCTTGCCGCTGTCCATCTCCCGAATTCATATCCAAATTCCTTCGGGTCTTCATCAACTATTTTTAATAGTAAATTAATATATTCCTCTGTGGCTTTTTTATGATTTCCATTTTTTCTCCCATCTTCTAGACTTTCTAAATTGTTAGGATCGCCGTGAACACACCAATGGGCGACCGTTTTGAGTGAACAGCCAATAAAGTCAGCTATTTCTCGTTGAGTTTTTCCGTCGTTTAGCAAGAGAAACATTAAAATTCTTTCCCTAACCTCTGCTCTTTCTTCTTCTTTAAGAGCTTTTTGTAAGTTTTTCTTTTCTTCTAAGTCTAGGAAATCTTTGGCTGGCATAAGTAGGATTTTTCT
>NZ_JAPZQM010000572.1:0-2494 GCF_027530565.1 Microcystis sp. LE19-10.1B
CAAGTTGTCAAAGAAGTTTTATTTGTGGGTGAACATACCTGTCTAGGTGGTGGCAAAAAAGAATATCAAGGAATTTCCGATTACCCGTTACAATGGATGATTAATCAAGCCAAAAAATTGGGATTAGAGTTTGACTCAACCACCTCTGAATCTGAGGAATTCCAAATTAAACTAGACCCGACCATCAAGTTTGATAATACTGTTAAAGGATTGTCGTCCTTAGGAGGTGAGCAATGGCGATATTTCAATACAAAAGTTGTCACTGTTCATCACAGTGTGGTAAAACGATTAAAGGCTTTTTCAGATTATCGTCCCAAAAGTCTTGAACCTTTTCTTCAAGCTTTACTTGACGACGATCAACAGACAGATTAACCTTGCTTTAGAATTAAACTAATCCTTCGCTAGAAATTTGAGGTGATTTTTATGGAACTCGATAACATTATCAAAAAAGTGGCAGGTACTTATTTAGCTTCGGCTATTATTGCTGTCATCGTGCTAATTCTGACCCTCGGACAACCCTTTGTAGTTTTTCTGGGTATTGGAGCGATGGGGTTGGTTACTGTGCTAGGAGATGCGATTGCTCAGTACGGAATTGAAGCGGTTCTGAATGCTTTTTACACTGAGCGAAGTAAAAAAGAATCCCTGGAAACACTTTTGGCTGAAATTGATGCTTTACCTCTGACTGATGACCTGAAATTAAAAACCAAAAAACACTTGACTGACCATCAAGAACAGACAGTAAAGCAGCAAGAAACGGTAACTGAGCCAACTCCTGAAAGTCCTCAAACAGTTGTTATTGAAAATGAACCAGTTATTGAAAATGAACCAGTTATTGAAAATGAACCAGTTATTGAAAATGAACCGGTTGTTGAAAATGAACCAGTTGTTGAAAATGAACCAGTTGTTGTTGAAGTTGAAAATGTTTAATTAGGTGTTGCTCCCTCTTGCAATAGCTGGGGGCAGCGGATGATTATTGCTAAGTATTGAGGAATTTTTTGGTCTAAGATAGCTATGCTAAATAGGAACTCTCAACATCTGATGACCTATAAAAAAATTGCCATTTATGAGCAAAGCTATCAACTTCCTGTTTTTAAAAATAGATACTTAAAAAATTTTCAGAAAATCATCAAAGAACGTCGGAAATTAATTCAAGAAGGAGTTCGCTACCATTACTATTTTGGTAAGATTATTAAACGAAAAGAAAAAATTACTCAACAAGAAATCTTGATTGAGACTCAGTTATTAATTAAAGACTATAATTTATTAATTAATGGACTAGAAATCTATCAAGACGGATATTATCGTTTTTTACTCCAACTCAGTGACAATCTCAAAATTTTATTTTCCCAAAAATATCAAGAATTGAAAATCTTAGACTACGAGAGAATAAAGTTAGAAATTAAAAATAATAATAATCAAAATATTCTCAATCAACTCAAGCTGGAAAAACAGGAAAATTTTCGGGCAATTTTGCTACTGGGAAAAACATCTTTTTTGATGTTGAGAAAAACTAAATTACTAGGGGAAGGAGTTCAGAAATTAGCCGAGGATACTCAAAAGCAGAAAAAAATTGTGCAAGCAATTATTCAAGAACTCAAAATTTATGAGGAATTAAATCATTATCAACTCAAATCTCAACGAGTTCGCCAAGAAATTGCGGATCTTGCCCAAAATGCGATTAATTTTGAAAACTACTTACAGGACTATTTTGCTCCTTTTCAATTATTAATAGAAGAAGTGATTAAGGTGGATGAAGAATTTTATGCAACAGTTGGAGAAATTAAGTATTTGGTAGATAATATTTTTCCACCTCAGCCTGCTCTCTTAGAAACGTCAGATTCAGCCATAAATTCTGAGTTTTTGCTAAATTTTCTGGCGACTGGTTACGAGAAAGAAGCAAGGTTAAAAGAGGCTTTTTCCTCTGATCAATTTAATGATTACTTATTCAATGAAAGTGAATGGTCAGAACAATTTATTTCCCTAGAAAAAACCATCAATAAATTATCTGATCATTTAGCAGAACAAGAGGCTTGTCAAAAAGACACTATCCCCAAAACTCCCCTAGCAATAGTTGTCTCTCAATTCACTCAAAACAATATTCACAAATCTTCTACTTCTAAAAATCCCCAGACTTCCCCAAATATCTTAACTCAAGAATCGGCTGATATTGATTATAATCAATTACAAGATTTGCTAAGAAAGCAACAGTGGCAAGCGGCTGATCGCCAAACAACCAAGCTACTATTGAAAATCTTGCGTAAGACCTACTGGAATGAGGTTTATCCTCAAGATATTGCTCAATTACCTTGTTCGGATCTGAAAAAAATTGATCAACTTTGGCTTCATTATAGTAATGGTCATTTCGGTTTTAGTATTCAGCAAGCCATTTTCTCTAGTCTCGGTGGTTTAGTGGATTATGAAACCCAAAAGAAACTTGGCGATCGCCTAGGTTGGCGGAAGGAAGGTCAATGGCTCAATTATGAGCAACTAAACT
>NZ_JAPZQM010000432.1:0-21715 GCF_027530565.1 Microcystis sp. LE19-10.1B
CCACACACCCCCCCCCCCACCCCCACCCCACCACACCCCACGCCCACGCCACCCCGACCCACCCACCACACCCCACACCCCACTTCCCCACTTAGCAAATTCCCACACCCCACACCCCACACCCCACACCCCACTTCCCCACTTCCCACTTCCCACTTCCCACTTCCCAATTCATAATTCATAATTTAACCTTTGACTGACCCCGGCAATAGCAGCCAAGAGAAACCAAACAATAGTATTAATCTTGACATCGGAGAGGGTGACATCGACGAGATTAAATAAAACGCAAGCACCAAAGGCCACCAGATAGGTAAAGATAATTAACTCCCCCCCGGCTTTTTGTTGTCGTAAAAAGATTAATAAACGCACCCCTTGGGCATAAATCCAACCCACCCAAGCAGACAATAAAATTAAGCCAATAATTCCCGTTTCTGCCATCAACATCAAATATAAATTATGGGGATGACCTAACCACAATCCCTGACTTTTTTCGTAGAGAGGTGTAAAACTGCGTAATCCCCAACCTAATAGGGGCCTTTCTTGGGTCATTTCGAGAGTAAAACGCCATTGGGTTGCTCTGAGAGTCGCTAGAGGGCGATCAGGGAACATTTCATCGGATAATCGCGCCCAAATCGCCCTAGGAACCAAAAAACGCACACTATCCCTTAAAGGATTTGGTCCCCAAGAAGCGAGGGAAATCACTCCCCCCAAGAGGACAAAACCGGCGACTAAGGCATTCCAACCCAGATAAAGGGCGAAAATTAGGCACCCTAAAAAGGCTAAGGCCCAAGCATTGCGAGAATTGCTTAAAAATAGCCCTACACTGTCGATCAATATGGTTGAAGTTAAAAACCCGACTTTGAGATTTAAATTCCGATTTCTTTGTCTGTGCCACTGCCGCAAAGTTAGAATTAATAAACCGATCGCTAAAATCAGAGTTATTAATAAATAAGCCCCCAAAAGATTAGCATACATAAAAACCGAAGACATCCGCCCCAAAGGTTCGCCCCCCACCCCGTAGGGCCAGGTAAAAATCCCTTTTAATGCTTCCGGTTTTTGCCAACCGAGAAAAATTTGTCCCCATCCCATCACCACTACCCAAACCGACGGAATAACCATCACCCAAGCTAGTTGACGCAATTGAGAGGGTTTTTTAATTAATTGCCGAATATTGCTAAAAAAGAAGAAAAAAGGCAGGAAATTTCCTAAACCAATCCAAGCATCCCCCGGAGTTGGGGAAAGACTGGCACTAATCATTAACCAAAGAGTGACGATACCGAGACCTTGATTAAGACGTGACTGGATAATTGCCCGAAAATTGCCGGTAAAAACCCTAATTAACACGATAATAATGCCGATACCCGCCAACTCCGGCAGCATCATGGCGATAAAAACTGAAAAAAGTATTAAATTCCACTCCCACCCTTGACAAAAAATCTTTTTCATGTTATGCAGGTTGCCAACAATCGTCACGAGTCAGACGAATTTGGGCAAGGGCAAAAATAGTCGGGATAATCCGGCCGTAATCGGTGGCGATCGCCTTCCAACCGAGATCGGCAATAAACCAACCCCATAGAGCCGGTCCTACCAAACTTAACACGGTTCTGACCGCTCCGTAGCGGGCCGCCGCCGTAGTCATGCCCTGTTTAGCCGTTTGTAGGGCTAATTGATTAGCAATTGCCCCACCCTGGACTAGGGCAGTTTTTGCCCCTTGATAGCGGGCAAAATGGAGAGCGAACTGCCCGGCGATATGTTTGAGCAGAATCGGTTTCAGGATAGAATTAACGGCGATGACGCTACTGCCTTTGAGGACTATATCGAGGGGATTGTGTTGTAGGTGAACGGGTAAGGGTTGGGGAGTGTGGGAATCCGCGAGTGCCTTTTGAATTTGAATCGAGAGGGATTTTTGTTCCGATGGGGGGAGACGTTTCCAAGCTTTGTTAACGAGGTGAAGATAGATTTCCGCTTCAATTTCCGTTGTCGGCATTTTTTGGGAGTAGGGAACCTTGAGGAAATGACAGACACGGACGAGAATTTGACGATAACTAACTTTTTCCGTTTGACCTTTTAACACTGTCACACCATCGGCAGCCAAATAACGAAAACGATCCTCGACGCTATCTAACCAACTATCCCAATCTTGACTTTGAACGGCGATTGCGTCCGGCGCTCGTAGATAATCGAGAGGGTTAAAACGACGGCAAAAGAGGATGTTAGTGATTTGCTGCAGTTCCTCCTCGGTGGCTAACTCCAAAGCTGTGCGTAGTTCGTCCAATGTGGTTTGTCCTCCTCAGCCCCAATAATCAACTTAGTTTCGCTAGTGCTGATTACTACTAATATTAACTCAAGGGTTCACAGGATTAGGAAGGCTAGTGACAAATTTTTCGATTAAGGTTGGGATCATTGGCGCGGGTTTAGCCGGGTTAACCTGCGCTCGTCAGTTGTGCGATCGAGGTTATACTGTTAAGCTATTTGATAAGTCTAGAGGCATTGGTGGTCGTTTAGCCACGCGACGGGTTAATCGAGCCAATCAAGAGATGGCTGTGGATCATGGCTTGCCTTTTTTGACTATTCAGGGCGAAAAAACGGCGGCTTTAATTGATAATCTCCTGAGAGAGAATCTAGTTACTTCTTGGTTTGATTCTAGCTATGTTGCTCCTTCTGGCATCAATAGCGTGGCGAAATTTTTAGCTCAAGGGTTAGAAATTGAACGAGATTTTCTGGTTACTCGTCTGGAAAATCGTCAAGGAAAATGGGTTTTAAACAATAACGGTCAAATTCGGGGGGAGTTTTCGGCGATTGTCTTAGCTATTCCCGCCCCGCAAGCAGCGTTATTGTTAGAAAACTCTCCCATAACTACTATGCCAGAATTGCGATCAATCGTTTACGATCCCTGTTTAACGGTAATGGCGGGTTATGGCGATTCTTTACCCGCAGTTGCTCCCTCCACCGATATCGCTTGGTTAGGACTTGATAGCAGTAAACGGCAATCATCCCCTGATTATGTCTTTGTTGTGCATAGTAGTGGAGATTTTGCGGTTAAATATCTCGATAGCGAGGATTTAGAAGCAGTTAAGCTAGATTTGCTCTCTCGTGCTTCTTTGCCTCTCCCCGATTGGTCTCAGCTGCACCGTTGGCGTTATGCTTTAGTCCGTCAGGGTTTAGCTGTACCCTGTTTAAGTGTTAATAGTCCTTTACCTCTAGTTGCCTGTGGTGATTGGTGTCAAGGGGGAGATTTATCGAGAAATTCTTCCCTAGAAACGGCCTTAACTTCTGGGATAGCGGCAGCTAATCAAGTTCAGCAGCTACTCTCTTAAGAATCTAGAGACAGGTTTAAATTCTTAGGTTAAGCTTAAGTTAACAAAAGTTTAAATATATAATAATGTAGATATCCTATACTGGGGGGTCGGTAACAATGGAAAAATTCAATTCTAAAGATAACTTTCTCTACCCTAAAACCAGCTACAGGGGTTTATTCACGCCACAAAATTTAGTTTTTAACGCTAATTTGCAGGAATTCGCCCTGAGAGTCTCTTTTATCGCTGGTTTACACAGTGGGGGAAAGCTTACCTCCACGGAAGCTTACGAGAAAATTAACCAGCTTTGGCAAGAGTTGAATACCAGTCAAAAATTCCTACTAGCTAATCATTTTGAGGATGACGGAGATTGAGAGACGGGGGTTTTTCAGTGACCAGTAAACAGCATCTAGACTGCCACAGTAACAAAAGTGGGTCAAGTAGTTCTTAGTCAAGTCAGAGCTTTCTGGCCATAGCTGGCTTTCATCTTCTAGATAAAAATGTTATCAAAAGACAACAAGAGGTAATTCTGCCGCTACAATATGATAGCGAGTTGTCAAGAGAACAGTAAAAGAACTGCCAATTGGATCTAGATGCCTCAATATACTACTAAACAAGCAACGGAAAACCCTGTTGTGTCCGACCAGTCCGCCAATAATCCCTTTTCACTATTTGGTCAATTTTGGGAAAGCCTAAAAATTGTCGCTCAACCCTATTGGTATCCAACGGAGTTAAATGGACGCGCCTTTGGAGATGTGATCATTTCTTGGGGGATGTCAGCTTTGATCCTTTTAAGTATCTTGGCAACGGTGGGGGTAGAAGCTTTTAGTAGCTACTGGAATCGTTATGTACTCGACATTATTATTGAAGATAGAGATCTTTCTAAATATCTAAATACGCTGTGGTTATCCAGTTTGTTGATTATATTAACAACGGGGTTATTTGCTTTTTCTCAATTTATTCGTCGCAAAGTAGCCTTAGATTGGTATAAGTGGTTAACCAAACAAACCGTTAAAAAGTATCTCAATGCTCGCGCTTATTATAATATTGATTTTACCTCAGCTTTAAAAAATCCCGATCAAAGATTATCTCAAGAAATTGAACCAATTACGACCATGACCCTAAGGTTATTAATCACCTTCGTGGAAAAAGGGTTACAAATGATTACTTTTGCGATTATTCTTTGGACAATTTCTCGGCAAATTGCGGTTTATCTGATAATTTATACGATCGCAGGAAATTTAATAGCAATTTATCTAACTCAAGAATTAAACAAAATTAATCAATCGGAGCTTAATAATAAAGCTGATTATAATTATGCTTTAACCCATGTGCGTAACCACGCCGAATCCATTGCTTTTTTTCAGGGAGAAGAGCAGGAAGAAAAAATCATTGAAGGCCGTTTTCAACGGGTTATTCAAAGCTCGGAAAAACTGATCAATTGGGAACGGTTTAATAATCTTTTTAATCGAGGTTATCAGTCAGCGATTAGTGTATTTTCAATGTTTATTTTGACCCCGATGTTTATTAAAAATGAAATCGATTATGGGGAAATTAGTCAAGCGAGTTTATGCTGTTTTCTTTTTTCTAATGCCTTGGGACAATTAATTACTGAATGGGGAACATCGGGTAAAGTTTCAAGTTATATTGAACGGTTAGCTACCTTGACAGATGCCTTAAAAGTTGCCAGTGAAGAGCCGAAAAACTTAAGTCGTATTACCACCCTGGAAGATAATCGTCTAGCTTTTGAAAATTTTACCCTACAAACTCCCGATTATGAAAAGGTAATTGTGGAGAATTTATCGGTTTCTGTCCCTTTGGGAGAAAGCCTACTCATTATTGGCCCCAGTGGTCGAGGAAAAAGTTCCTTGTTACGAGCAATCGCCGGTTTATGGAAAGCAGGTAGCGGCCGTTTAGTGCGTCCTCCTTTAGCTAAAATGTTATTTTTACCCCAACGTCCTTATATTATCCTTGGCACTTTACGGCAGCAATTACTTTATCCCCATACCAATGAACAGGTGAGCGATGAAGAATTAGAAAATATCTTAAAAAAAGTCAACCTGCAACATTTATTAACTGACAAAAATACCTTAGATAAACAAGTCAATTGGGAACAGATTTTATCCCTCGGAGAACAGCAAAGACTAGCTTTTGCTCGACTATTAATCACTAAACCCACTTTTACTATCTTAGATGAAGCAACTAGCGCTTTAGATTTGGCCAATGAAGCCAGCTTATATCAGCAATTACAGGAAAGTGAAACCACTTTTATTAGTGTTGGTCATCGGGAAAGTTTATTTAATTATCATCGATGGGTCTTAGAGTTAACAGAAAATTCCCATTGGCAGCTGTCAACTGTAGAAGATTATCAGCGCAAAAAAGTGAATAACCTAGTGATGATGTCAAAAAAATCAGAAAATTTTTCGGCGGTAAAAATAGAGACTTTGTCTGAGGTTAAAACTGAGCATGATGCGGAAATTGCAGGAGTTTCTGAAATAGCCGAAGGTTTGTCCCATCAACAAATGCAGTCTCTAACTGATTATTCTTTAAGTAACGTCCGGAGTCGTGCCAGTTTAGGTAAAATCATTACTGCCAAAGATGGTTTTAATTATCATTATGATAAAGACCCAAAAACCTTAAAATGGGTGAGAATATAGCTAATGGGGTGACAAACAGATTGAAATTGAGACAGGGTGTGGGGGGTAGGGTGTAGGGGGTAGGGAAAATTTTTCAGACTTCCCCCTCTCAGGAGAACTAGAGAATGAGGTTTTTGCTGGGTAAGTTGATTAACAAGCTACTAACTGATAACTGATAACTGATAACTGGTATAGGAGTTTTATCAAATGAAAGCACTGGAAAAACTGGTGACGGAACGATTATATTTAGTCCCCTTCAAGCTTGAACTTCTCAAGGCCGCAATTATAGGTATCGATGAATTAGCAACAATTTTGGGGGTAAAAGTTGCAGCTGACTGGGCCGAACAAGAGTTGATTCAAGCTTTCCCTGATATTGCGAATATTTTGCTGCAATTCCCCTTACAAAATGAGTGGGGGTGGGGGAGTTTAATTATTCATCAAGCAGAAAATACCCTTATTGGTCATGTGATGATCAAAATTATTCCTGATGTCACAGGTTTACCCACAGATGCTGTAGAAATTGGCTATCAAGTAGCACCGTTATATCGACGACAAGGCTACGCATCTGAGGCGACAAAAACAATGATGGACTGGACACTTTCTCAACCTGGTATGCAAACAGTGACCGCTGGCTGCGCTCCCGATAATATAGCTTCAAAGCGAGTTTTAGAAAAAATCGGCATGGATCTGATAGAAGCACGAGAGAAAGTCTTGGTCTGGAAATTAAGTAGGGTTTGCTGAAAAAGTTTGTTGGTGGGGTTAGGAGCCAGTTATCAGTTATCAGTTATCAGTTATCAGTTATCAGTTATCAGTTATCAGTTATCAGTTATCAGTTATCAGTTATCAGTTCACTGAGAAAACTCCCCACTTCCCCACTTCCCACACCCTACACCCCACACCCCACACCCCACACCCTACACCCCACACCCCACACCCTACACCCTCTTTCAAGTCAGTAGTCGGGGGGAAATCTGGAGTCAGAGCCTCGTCGATGCGATAAAATACTCTGGCTCTGTATTTGTTGGTTTATGAGTTGACGAGGACTTCAGCGATCGCCTGGGAGATGGGAAAATAAGGAGGATAAAGTTCTAGCCAGAAAAACTCGCCAACGGGATTAATTTCTAAAAAGATATAACGTTCATCTGGTGTGACAATCATATCAATTGCACCATAATTAAGACCGAAATATTTCACTAATTCTAGTAGTTGTTTTTCAATAGTTTTCGGTAAATCGTAGGGTTGCCATTGTTGATGGAGCGCTCTTCCCTCTTTTCGCCAATCGTAGATAGCGCCGTCTAATTGTTGGGAATTAATCGCCGCCGTAAATATTTGTTCACCGACGATAGTGATGCGTAATTCCAAGGCTTTAGGAATGTTTTCCTGAAAAGTCATGGGACAAAATTGCAAACCTTCCAAATTATCTAGGTCTTCCTTTGTAACAGGACTGGTAAAAACAACCATTTCCTCTTGCTTGTCTCCATAAATAGCAAATTGAGAAAGCATTTTAGTCACAATTCCCGTCGCTTCAAACTCCTGAGCAAATTGCTTGACAGCTTCAGGATTATTAGAAGTTAAAGTCCCCGGAATTAATAAACCTAATTGTTGCGCTACTTGTAACTGCAATTGTTTATGATTGGCATGATCTACCTTGGCAATTGGGTCAAGATGAAAACCAGATAAACTAGCAATCATTCCTCGAATACTTAACCGACATTCCTTAAGAGAAGCTTCGCGAAATTGACTATCCATCCCATCGGGTAATTTTAGTCCGTATCTCATGCGTCGATACCAGACAGAAGAAACTTCTTTTAGCTCTAATTTTTGTTCTCCATCGGTAATAATTCCGCCTTTTTTATCGTCTGAGTAAAGATCAACTTTAACCTCTGTGGGGAAGCGATCGGTATCAAAACGGAAGGCTTTTTTACCCATGGCTTCTATGGCTTTGATTACCAGAGGAATACTTTCATTATCGTGGCTAAAAGTAACAATTAAAACGGTCATAGATTTCCTTGATGATTTGGGATTGAGAATCCTGATTAGATTTTGGATTGAGAATCTTGATAATCCTAAAATCCTCAAAATCCTGATTAGGTTTTGGTTTGATTTTTAGCATACTAAAAAATCAGCGATCGCATTAGAAATAGGTAAATCTAAATCCCGTTCTAACATTCCCCACTCACCACAGGGATTAACTTCTAAAAAAATGTATTCTCCCCCAGGAGTTAAGATAAAATCAAACGCCCCAAAATTCAACCCTAAATTAGCCATAAAAATCTGAAGTTGCTGCAATAGTGAATCAGGTAAAGTATGATGTTGCCAAGCACCCGGATCAATACCCGGTCTTCGCCAATCTACGGCTGAATTATTATACTGAGAAGATTCTAAAGCTCCCACAAATGTCTGTCCATTAACCACGACAACTCTCAATTCTAATTGTTTGGGAATTTCCGCTTGAAAAACCATAGGACAATAGCGTAAAGATTCCGCTTCCTCAAGGTCTTCTGCTTTCACCCTACTGGTATAAAGAAAAAATTCCGGCGACTCCATACTGCGGGCGATCGCAGTTAACAATTTACTCACCATTCTTCCCTGAACCTGGGAAAAAAACTCCCGGGCAGCATCAGGATTATTGGTCACTAAAGTGGGGGGGATAATCAAGCCAACTTCTGAGGCCAAACGAAGTTGTAATAACTTATTTTTAGCCTTCTCAATTTGCGCTAAATTATCTAACCAACGCGCTGACCTTAAACTATCCCAAAAACCAGCCAAAGTCGTCTGGGATTCTCGCACACAAACCTCCCGAAACTGAGGATCTAAATCCCCTGTTAGTTCAGGCTGCCAAATACGTCTTGTCCAAACAGATTGCACCTGTTGACTATCAATAGATTGATGGTTATAGGTTAATTGATAAAAACTTTTTTTACCATTAAATTGGGCTGTTAGTTGAACCTCTAAGGGAAATTTATCGGTATCTAAGCGAAAAGGTGTGGCTCCTTTTTTTTCTATCGCCTCAGCCACGCGGTCAATCGTGAAAAAATCGCCGCTATGGGTCAACAATAAAACAACTTTAGGCGATTCTTTCATGTCAATTGCAAATCCCTATATTTTAACCCATTTTAAGGCTTTTGGGCGGATATTTATCGAGAAGAATCTCAATAAAAGGCGGAAAAAATTGCTGCTTTTGCTTAACTAATTGCAGTATTTGTTTTTTTCTTGAGTAATTACTAAAGTTACTTTACAGCACTTCTCAGGATCTCAACGTGCAGTTTTTTTGGCTGCAAGCCTTGCTTAGTGGAGCCTTTAGCTTTTTGTCTGTACGGTGTAATCAAGAAAAGTGCTGTAATTACTCAAGTGATCTGAGTTTAATAATCTTCCCAGTCAGAAGGGTATTTAAAGGTCGTCCCGAAGGTAGGCTCAGGGGAAGGAGACTTGATGGAAGATTCCTCTTTGCTTACGGACAAGAAACGAGCAAAGAAAGGAAGTGCTTTACCTTGTTGATCGTTGGGATATGCCATAGTTATTCCTCTGGTAATTTCGAGTGAATAGGTTTAATCACTCAGACAAAACTAACAACCTGTACTAACCCTTGAAAGCTTTGCTGTGCATGGCTTTCAGAATTGGGATTGTGCAAATAATTTGCTTTTATTTGGGTGATGGGAAACATCATAAGCACTAATCTGGCCAATGTCAAGCACTTAAGAACAATTTCTGCTAAATCCGACATTCAGCATATCTTCATATACTTGTATATGTTTTTACATTCCCCAAGATGTTTTAACGAAAAACCTTGATTGTAGAAACTACTATTGAGAACATTTTCAATAATTGATTTTTTCTGAGAAAAAAATTTACAATTCTTCACCTTGATCAAAATCCATCATTGTAGTTATAATTCTTACTGGCAAGGGTTTGGAAGGAATATATTAGTAAAAATCATCAATTGAATGTTAAGAAGTGCGGAAAGTGGGATTTAATACTCCACACTTAAAACTCAAATCTGATAACTGATCACTGATAACTGATCACTGATAACTGATATCTGTACAACTACTTAGTACAAACGCTTACGGGGGCGATAATTAGCCACGGATTCCACTAAACCCAAGGCAATAAAATTGGTTAATAAAGATGAACGTCCATAACTTAACCAGGGTAAAGGAATCCCTGTAATCGGGGCTAATCCCACGGTCATGCTAATATTAAGAATTGCCTGAAAAGCGATCATCGAGAGAACACCGATCGCTATTAAAGAACCGAAGTTTTCTTTGGCAGTATTAGCAATGACTAACAAACGCCAACAAACTAACCAGAAAGCTATTAAAACTAGAATACTGCCGACAAAACCGAATTCTTCCCCGACTACGGAGAAGATAAAATCGGTGTGTTGTTCGGGAATAAAATTTAATTGGGTTTGGGTGCCTTGGTGTAATCCCCGTCCCAATAATTCTCCAGAGCCGATGGCAATGCGGGATTGAATTAATTGATAACCTCCCCCCAAAGGATTCTTTTCTGGGTCAAGAAATAGGGTTAAACGATCTTTTTGATATTCTTTTAATAAACCCCAAAAAACCTCGCCTAATTTACCCACTGCCAGATTAGTTGCCACCACGATGAAAGTAGATAAAAAACGGTAGGGAAGGGTAAACCAAGCAAGCACAGCGATGATAATTGCTAAAACAATCCAAGCAGGAAAAAGTAAATTAAACAGAAAAACCGATGCGAGGGGAGATAAGAGGATAATCATCCAAGGCAGTTTCGCATTAGCCCAGTAAATCATGCCTAGGGTAATTGCCCCAAAGACTAATCCCGTCCCCAGGTCCGGCTGCGCCATAATTAACACCCAGGGGATGGCAGTGACGACAAAGACACGAGCAATCGCAAAAAGATTATCGGCGGGACGATGATGTAGGAGGGCTGCTAGGGTGATAATTAAACCTACCTTGGCAAATTCCGACGGTTGCACGTTAAAACTGCCGATATTAATCCAACTTTGCGCCCCATTCGCCGTCACCCCTAGGACAATTACCGCAATTAGGGAGAGATTGGTGAGAAGATAGGTTAACCAGTGCCATTTCAGCAGACTTTCGTAACGACAACGGGCCAGAAATAAAGCGATCGCCACTCCCACGGCCCCGAATAACCAGTGTTGCCACCAGTCGAGAGCAGTGGTATGTCTTTCGGCACTACGAATCATTAAACCACCGAAAACGGTTAAACCCGTCACCAAAACGAACAAAAGCCAATCAATTTGGGCTAGATCCCGGAAAATGAAGCTAAACTGTTCGTTAAAACCGCTTAGTTTCCTACTAATAAGGGACTGTCTTCTCACCATTTCTCTCCCCACATTTACTAACTAACTAGGGTTTGCTGAATAAATCTAAAAACATTGTTCGATAAGACTTTTAGACCTTTTTGAAATCCAAAAGCACCGGACATTGGAGTGATCGGGGGGAAAATTTAGGGACTTTTTCCCTGAAAATGGGTAAAACCCTACACCCTACACCCTACACCCCACACCCTGCCCCCACCGAAAAACTTTTTGCCGCAAACCCTAACTATAGGCTGCTACGGATACTTTCGCCGCCACCTGACGAGCGATCGCTATCAGGGCTTTAGCTGAGGCCGATTCTGGTTGCCCCAAGACAACTGGTACACCAGTATCACCGCCTTCTCGTAGGGCTATCTCCAGAGGCACACATCCCAGTAAAGGAATGCCCAATTCTTGTGAGGTTTTTTCCCCACCACCGGACCCAAATAGATCATAGGAGCGATCGGGCTGATCGGGAGGGATAAAATAACTCATATTTTCCACGATACCCAAAACCCGCGCCCCTAGCTGTTGGAACATTTTTAAACCCCGGCGCGCATCAATTAAAGAAACCGTCTGGGGAGTGGTGACAATCACCGCACCCGCTAGGGGGACCGATTGAATTAAAGTTAATTGTGCATCCCCGGTACCGGGAGGCATATCGACGATTAAATAGTCTAAATCGCCCCAATTGACTTGATAGAGAAACTGACGGATAATGCCGTTTAACATCGGACCGCGCCAGATTACCGGTTGATCGGGGTTGATCAAAAAGCCCATGGAAACCATTTTGATGCCATGGTTGAAAGCGGGTTCCAATATCTCGCCATTTGCGCCCTGTACCGTCACTTGTGCGTCATTTAAGCCCAACATTGTCGGGGCGTTGGGGCCGTAGATGTCCGCGTCTAATAGCCCCACTTTTGCCCCTAAATGAGCCAAGGCGACGGCGATATTGACAGCCACGGTACTTTTTCCCACACCGCCCTTACCACTGGAAACGGCGATAATATTTTTAACCCCCTCCACACCTTGGCGATCGGGTAAAGCTTTTTGTTGCGGGGTTTCGGCAGTTACTGCCACAGCGACACTTTCCACCCCGGGCAGCTGTTTAACAGCTTTTTGGCAGTCTTCCACGATAAATTCGCGCAAAGGACAGGCAGGAGTGGTCAAAACTAGGGTAAAGCTAACTTTTCCGCCATCGATCGCCACATTGCGGATCATGTTCAATTCCACTAGGCTTTTTTGCAGTTCTGGATCTTGAACGGGACGTAATACTTCTAAAATCGATGCGGTATCAAGGGGCATGGTTTCAGTGTCTCTAGTCAAGTATTGTTCTTATGGTTATTTATCTTAACCTTGATGCCCGCACAGTTATCAGTGGGGAGTGGGGAGTTTTTTGCTGTGAACAGTGAACAGTAATCAGTGAACTGAAAACTCACATCTGATAACTGATAACTGATAACTGATAACTGATAACCCCATTTCCCTATCCCCTATCCCCCTATATCTCTAGATCTCTAGATTACGGTAATAGGATCGCCGACTTTAATTGTACCTATCTTTTCAGGGATGACATTTTCTCCGAACATGATGCCCCCGGGGAAACTGCGAAAAGTGCTTAAGGTTTTTAAAGGTTCTTGCTGGGGATTTCTCCTACCTGTTTCTTGATCGGTGGTGGTGATAATACAGCGACTACAGGGTTTAACTAGGGCATAATTTATCTCTCCAATTGTGATCTTTTGCCAACTACTTTCGCTAAAAGCTCGATCGCTACTAATAACAATATTAGGCCGAAAACGATTCATCGGCACCGGTGCAACTAAACGCCGATTTAAGTCCTCTAAAGAAGCAGTATTAGTTAATAAAATTGGATAACCATCGGCAAAGCTGACGGGAGTATGATCATTCCCCGCATAGCGAGGATTCCCGGGACGTGGATAATCGGGAGATTGTCGCACTAAACGACAGGGAATGTCGAGAATTTTCTCAAACCATTCGGCGATTTCATCTCCTTGATCCATGGCTATGGTGTGAGATTCCCAGATTTGAACCGCTCTTTTTTCTCCTGTGAAATTAGGCTGGAAAGTCAGGGAATCTTGAGATGTTTTCAGAGAAAAATTATCTCCTGTAATCGTGACAGAAACGGTGGCTAATTGCGGATATTCCCTTTGAGTGATAAATTTACCCTTGCCATCCACTAACATCATTTCTCGATCCCAGAGTAACCCTTTAGGAGTCACTTCAGCTTGGGATAATTGAATACCTCGACAGGATTTAATCGGGTAGATATAGAGATCAGTAACCTGCATTTTCTTTCAGTAGTTCTACATATTTTTTTGCCACATCTTCCCAAGTCCAGAGATTAATTTTATTGGGGATATCTTCGGGTAACAAGCGAGGAATTGGATTGAGGATAAATTGTTCTAAACAGTTGGCTAAACTGTCCGCATCTCCCCTAGGATAGAATTGCACTCTTTCGGGACAATTATATAATTCTACCTGTTCTTGAAACACTTCTAAATCGGAAGCGATAACGGGAATACCTTGTAAAATGGCTTCCGCTATTGCCAATCCAAAACCTTCGTATTTTGAGGGAAATACCACAGAGGAACAGGTTTGATAATAAAATTGCAAGGTTTCATAGTCTTGATAACCTAATCCCTTGATATGACTCTCGAAAATTTCTTGATTTTCCCGATAAAGTCGGGTACATTCCTTGAGATAATCTTGGTATTCTTGGGTTTTAGACTGTTGAGATAATTGCAAATTTCCACTAACTAGATTATCGGTTTCTTTACCAATAAAAACTATTTGAAATTTTAAACCTTTTTTAGCTAGTGTCATGGCTGCTTTGAGCAAAGTCAGATGATCTTTGTAGATACCAAAGGAGGAGGGAAAATAAAAATTAACTAGCTCACTTTTGACTAAATCACTCTTGGGATTAGACTGCTCGACAAATCCTGCTAAAGGTACAGCTTTTAATTTACTAGCATAGGTAGCATTGGGAAAAACTTTTAAAACATCGTCTTTAGTTTTTTGGGAAATTGTGAAGAGTAGATCGGCATTATCTAACCATTCTTTTAAGACTTCATTGTAGGGTTCTTGATAGGATTCTGAGTAAGTTAAGGGAGCAAATTGCCAAAAGACATCATAAATAATGCCACTTAAAGTAACCTTGACATTAGGAGGAGAAATCCGATTAGTCATTCCATACAAACAGTGATCAGCTTGGTAACGCTTGATAATCTGATTAATTCTTGCTTCGATGCGTAAAAGTTCAATTCTACGAGAGAAAAGACGATGAATAGAAGTCAGTCTTAGGGTTTTATAAAAATTTGCTAGAAGACCATAAAAATAGATTAATTTTGTCTCAAAACTCTGGGGGTAAAAAGCAAAATCTTCGTAGATAAGTTTATCGGAATCAGGCATTAAAGACTTAAAATATTCAATGTCATTACGAGGGATAACGATAATAATTTGTTCGACGTATTCTAATAAGCTAGGTATTAAAGAGATAATGACTCTTTCTACTCCTCCTTTGCGATAAAACACGATCGGGATGACAATTTTCATAGATTTTCTGGCAGATAGATGGCAATAAAAAGATTGATTTTTGACTTGAACCCATTATATGATAGGCTCGAATTGTTCTACTGAGTTGAGAAATCGAGTTAAATTCGAGAAACTAAGACTCTATCACCCATCGCCCCTATTTTTCCTCGATCTTGGAGAAAAAGAGTGTCACAAGCTACTCCATCCCTACAATCTAATCTCAAACAATGGCTACGGGCCAGCGCACCTTCCCTATTTCAAATTAAACAGCGTTTGAGCGCCCGTCGTTGGCCGAAAAAATCGATCGTTATTTACACAGAAAAATATCGTCCCATGCGTCCGGCGGAAATTTGGCAACGGGGGGCCAGTGGTACCCAGGCATCGGTGGCTTTTTTAGCCCAAGAATGGACGAAACGCGGCTATAAAGTGACGATTTTTGGCAATTGTGAGGGTATGGAAGGGGAACAGGACGGTATTCGCTATGTTAATTATTACCAGATGAATTGGCAGGATCACTTTGAGACATTGGTGATCTCTCGTCATCCCACCTATTGCCGTCCTGGTACCAAGGCAGAACGAATTTTTTTTGATTGGCAAGATATTAAAGTGCCAGCAGACTCCTATACCCCCGAAATTTTGGCTAGATACGACAAAATTTTCTGTAAAAGCCAATATCAAAGGGATTTACTGGATTTCTGTGCCGATAATCAATGTCCGATTGTTCCTAATGGTATCGATACTTCCCTTTTGGCTGTAAGTGAGACGGTGCCAGAAAGCGAGCATCTTCCCTATCGTCTAGTCTATGCCTCTCGTTATTATCGCGGCCTAGAGTCGATGTTAAAGCATGGCTGGCCGATTATCAAGGCGGCAATTCCCGCAGCCGAGTTACATCTCTACTATGGTTTTACTAAACGGGATGGCATTGGCGATCGCAGGGAATGGCGCGATAATTTAATCGCTTTGATTAAAGCTAGTGCGGGGGTAGTTGATCGCGGAATGATGGGTTATCGTCAACTAATCGAGGAAAAAGCGCGCTCTGCTATTCATTACTACGGTTGCACCTATCGTGAGATCGATTGTATTTCTGTGCGCGAGTCAGCAGTGGTGGGTTGTCTGCCAGTGGTGACGGATTTTGCTGTTTTTCGAGAAAAAGACTACTGTGTGAAAGTGCCAGGGGAAGTAACCGATCCGGCTACTCAGGAAGCTATAGCCTGGAAAATCGTCGAATTACTGAAAAATACCCAGCTTTTAGCCCAAGAGCGCGAAAGATGTCGTCAAATTGCCCTAACTGACACCTGGGAGCGATCGGCCGCCGCTTGGTTAGATGTGATTGAAAAGGAGTCTCCCAGTCAGTAGATTGTTTACTCAGACTGGAAAAATGACCTTTTCGCTTAATAAGTGCCTAAATTAGGGATTTTAAGGGGAAGTACGCCCTTGAAATCTCACTTATGCGGGATATCTATGAGCATTTCCTCTAAAACCTTTGCTACCCTTAGGATTAAGTCTTCGCGATCGGGTGCGGCGATGATTTGTAAACCTAACGGTAGCCGGGATGGGCGTTTAATCGGCAACGAAAGGGCAGGTAAACCGATAAAAGAAAAAGGTTGGGTGAATCTGCCTAAATTGGGTCTAATTAATAGCTCTTGCCCGTCAATAATCATTTTTTCTACTCCTAACGGCGGCGCAATACAGGGAATTGTCGGGGTGAGGATAATATCGACTTCGCTGAAAATCTCTCGCAGACGATCGCGATACCAACGGCGAAAACGTTGAGCCTGTAAATACCAGCTAGAGGGAATTAATGCCCCTGCCAAGAAGCGATCCCGGGTTGCGGGGTCAAAATCCTCTAATCTGGTCTGTAAACGCGGTAAATGCCAATTTGCGCCCTCGGAAGCGGTAATTATATAGGCGGATGCCCTGGCGCGGGCGGTTTCGGGAATGGTGATTTTTTGGCTCACTCCTAAACGTTCGGCGATCGCTGTCACCGCCTCGATTACTTCCGGTTCGGCTCCCTGCTGAAAATAATCATCGGCAAGGGCTATTTTTACGCCCTCTAAGCCATTTAAAGGAGCTTTAAGGTTATTTTTGGCAAAAAGACTCCAAATAGCCGCCATATCCGCCACATTGCCGCTAAAAAATCCCAGATGGTCTAAACTACTAACGAACAAAAATAGGCCCTGACGGGATACGCGCCCAAAGGTGGGTTTTAGCCCCACTACGCCACAACAAGCGGCGGGAACCCTCACGGAACCATTAGTATCGGAACCGAGGGCGAGAGGCACTAAATTAGCGGCAACGGCAGCGGCGGAACCGCCGGAGGATCCCCCCGAGACGCGACTAGGATCGAGGGGGTTGGCAGTGGCTCCATAATGGGCATTTTCGGTGACAAAACCGTAGGCGTACTCATCCATATTGGTCGCCCCCACCAAAACCGCCCCGGCTGCTTCTAGGGTTTGTATAGCGATCGCATCTTGTCCGGCGACAGGGTGATCTCGATTGATTTTGGAACCGGCAAGGGTGACAATACCCTCGATATCAAAGAGATTTTTGACGGCGAAGGGGACTCCTGCCAAGGGGCCGATGGATTGCCCATTGGCGATCGCTAGATCGATTTTTTGGGCTTGAGCGAGCGCTCTAGGGTGTAAAATGTCGGTAAAGCAATTTAAATGGGGATTTTTTGCCTCTATCTCCGCTAAAGTCCGATTAATAACTTCTAAGGCGCTAGTTTGACGATTTTGGATCGATCGAGCTAAATTGCACACAGAAATAGTCATGGTTCAAAGCTGAGGGCGCTTTCCCCGTCATCCTCTAAGGGAAATTCTGTCACTAAACTGGCGATTTCTTGCAAGCGTTGCCAGTTTTCAACCACAGAATTTAAATAGCGATCGGGAATGGCTAAATCTAGGATTTTCGCCATGATCATAACGTATTCTTCTGGGTTATTCATAGATTTCGTTCTGGTTGGGGTGAAGGAGATCAAGATTTGCTTGAAAGCAGCGCTCAGGAATAAAATCGACACCTAGTTAAGCTGTGAAAATTGCTAGGATATAAGAGAAAATCTCCTGTAAATACAATAGCTATCCCTAGGGAGGAAGTATAACTTAAATTTGTTCTTGACCCCCGACTCCCTAGGATCATAACCTGAGATATGATCCTAGAACTGTATATTGAGATATTTTCCCCTCCTTCACCTCCGGATTAAATTAAACTTATAAGTAGGGAGGCACAATTATTTGTAGGATGGGTTAGCAGTAGCGTAACATAATCGGGCGTTGGGTTTCATTCTTCAACCCAACCTACGTTCATCTTATATTTAATTCCACCCACCTACTTATATGACCAAAAACAAGAGGTAACAAGCCTCCCCTTTCAAGAGAATGAAAATTAAAAGCTACTGAAGACTGCTGGTAGTCACTGATAACTGATAACTGATAACTGATAACTGATAACTGATAACTGATAACTGAAATGACCATCTTACAAGACGAAAAACTCCTCTTTACTCCCGCAATACCCCACAGTGATGCCCTTAGAACTATTTTTGCCTTTCCTAATCAGTATTCTGTGGGTATAACCAGTTTAGGTTATCAAATTGTTTGGGCAACTTTAGCCCTGCGATCGGATATACAAGTTAGTCGTTTATTTACGGATTTTCAAGAATCTTTACCCCGTTATCCCGAATTAGTCGGCTTTTCCTTTTCTTGGGAATTAGACTATGTTAATATCCTCTCGCTGTTAGAATCTTTAGAAATTCCTTGTCACAGTCATCAACGGCAAGATCGGCAAGCGATAATTTTTGGAGGTGGACCGGTTTTAACCGCTAATCCCGAACCTTTTGCCGCTTTTTTTGATGTAATTTTATTGGGAGATGGTGAAAACTTAATTGCTGATTTTATTAATGCCTATCAAGAGGTTAGAAACGCCGATCGACCGACCAAACTCCGTCATTTAGCCCAGGTTCCGGGGGTGTATGTTCCTAGTTTATATACCGTTAATTATGATAGTCCCGAAGGTGAAATTACGGCAATTCTACCCATAGATAATAATGTTCCCGCCTTTGTTAGTAAACAAACCTATCGCAGTAATACCCTTTCTGCTTCTACGGTGGTGACAAAACAAGCGGCATGGGAGAATATTTATATGGTAGAGGTGGTGCGAAGTTGTCCAGAAATGTGCCGTTTTTGTTTAGCTAGTTATCTAACTTTACCCTTTCGTACCGCTAGTTTAGAATCCCTGATTCCCGCCATTGAAAAAGGTTTAAAAGTGACCGATCGCCTGGGTTTATTAGGTGCTTCCGTCAGTCAACATCCCGAATTTGAAACCTTACTCGATTATCTTTTTCAACCAAAATTTGAGGGAGTTAGACTCTCGATCGCTTCAGTTAGAACTAATACCGTCACGGAAAAATTAGCCAGAATTTTATCCCAAAGAGACACCAAATCAATTACTATTGCCGTAGAAAGTGGTTCCGATCGCTTGCGGGAAATTATCAACAAAAAGTTAGCCAATGATGAAATTATCCAAGCTGCTATTAATGCTAAAGCGGGCGGTTTAAAAGGGATAAAACTCTATGGTATGGTGGGAATACCGGGAGAAGAAACCGAAGATATTGCGGCAACTGTGGAAATGTTAATAGCCTTAAAAAAAGCCGCCTCTGGACTGCGAATCTCTTTCGGTTGCAGCACATTTGTGCCTAAATCCCATACTCCTTTTCAGTGGTTTGGCGTTAATAAAATGGCCGAAAAAAGATTAAAATATCTAGAGAAACAATTAGGTAAACAGGGTATAGAATTTCGACCAGAGAGTTATAATTGGTCAGTGATTCAAGCCCTATTATCTAGAGGCGATCGCCGCTTGACTTCCCTGTTAGAATTAACCCGTGGCTACGGTGATTCTTTAGGCAGTTATAAACGGGCTTTTAAGGAACTAAAAGGACAAATTCCCCCTCTAGATTATTACGTTCATCAGCAATGGCGTTTAGAACAGGTTTTACCCTGGAGTCATTTACACGGTCCTTTATCCTCAAATGTTTTGGTAAAACATTTAGAACAATCCCAAACAAAAAGGTAAAGTATGGCTAATAAGCTAAGACACATTTAAACAATGTCTTGACTATCAGACCCCACATGAGGTATTCTATCAAGGTAGATCGTATCTTGTTGCCATTCAGACTTGAATTGGTACTTTTATTAACTATAAATCTCGATTAAACCATTAATTTAATCTTAGTTGATCAGCCCATGAGCAAGAAAAATGAGACCGTTACCCTGCTTTTAGCCTTGGTGATTACCCTAATATTTTTTGGGGCAGGTAGTTGGTGGTTATACAATCGTTTTCAAGGAAAAAATAACCCAAACAATATTTCTGAAATCGAGAAAATATCACCGGAGCAAAAATCGGTATCGGCACAAGCAAAATTTAGTCAAGGGGAAAACTTATTAATAGTTGAAGGGGCTTCTTCGGACAAACAAGCTGCCATACAGGCAATCGGGAAAGGAGACTTTCAGCAAGCAGTTTACCTCCTAGAAAAATCCCTGCGAGCTAATCAAAATGATCCGGAAGCTCTCATCTACTTAAATAACGCCCGTATTGGTCAAGCTAAGTCCTATACTATCGCCGTTTCCGTGCCAATTGGGAGCAATGTCAACACCGCCCTAGAAGTTTTACGAGGAGTTGCCCAATCTCAAAATCAAATCAATCAAACTGGAGGAATTAATGGCACTCCTTTAAAAGTTCTCATTGCTGATGATGCTGATCATCCCGAAATTGCCGCTCAAATTGCCCAAAAATTAACGGCTGATAACAGCATTTTAGGAGTAGTAGGACACACTAGCAGTGACACCTCTTTAGCCGCAGCCGCTATCTATCAAAAAGCGGGATTAGTAATGATTTCCCCCATCAGTACCTCAGTTAAACTCTCCAATTTTGGTGACTATATCTTTCGTTCTGTTCCCAGTGATTTTGTGGCGGCACGGGCATTAGCCGAATCTAGCTTGCAAAAAATTCCTAACGTCAAGGCAGTGGTATTTTTTAACTCCCAAAGTAATTATAGTCAATCCCTAAAATCTGAATTTATCACCGCTTTAGGATTAGGAGGAGGTCAAGTGGTGAGTGAATTTGATCTATCTTCCCTCACTTTTACCCCTTCTAAAAGCCTCCAACAAGCTCAACAGGAGGGAGCAAATCTAATCGCCCTTCTTGGGGATAGTGGTACCCTAGATAAGGCTTTGCAGGTGGTTCAAATCAATGGTCAAAAATTACCGATTGTGGCGGGTGATGACGTTTATAGCCCCAAAACTCTGGATGTAGGCGGAAAAAATGCCTTGGGCATGGTTGTCGCTATCGCTTGGCATTTAGGGGCTAATCCGAACAGTCCTTTTGTGAATAATTCCCGCCAATTGTGGCAAGGAGACGTAAATTGGCGCACTGCTACCGCCTATGACGCTACCCAGGCTTTAATCGCTGGCATTAAGGCAGAATCTAGCCGCGAGGGAGTTCAACAGGCGTTAAGAAGCAGTAATTTTTCTGTGCCTGGGGCGACTAATCCAGTGCGATTTTTACCGTCTGGCGATCGCAATCAATCCGTGCAATTAGTGGTAGTTAAACCCGGTTCTCGTTCTAGTTTTGGGGTAGATTTTGTGCCAATTTCTCGATAAAATGACAACTAAATCAAGATGACTTATAAGTAAGTATTTATAATTAAATTGAAGATAGATTTTGCCTCTGATCCCCCCTGCCCCCCTTAATAAGGGGGGTGCCGATCCCCCCTTAATCCCCCCTTGATAAGCTATCCCTTATAGGGATCTTTCTTAACAATTTTTGCAGTAAGCACTCCAACCCTTATCCTGACTTGATTTCAGTTTTTTCTTTGTCAGTAAGGGTGTCAACAAGGAATATTACAAATTGTTAACCGAGTCTTGAAA
>NZ_JAPZQM010000236.1:0-3451 GCF_027530565.1 Microcystis sp. LE19-10.1B
ATAAATTCTCTCTAGCATTTTCTGGCTCTCGGGGTTTAGGTCTCTAATCAATCTCATTGTATTTTCCTGCTGCTTCGTTTTTTTATGTATTATACTTCTTAATTTTTTATTTGGGTAATTAATTTTGCATGACTACTTAGCGAACGTCTAACATGAAAAACGTGCTACCGTGTTATTATGATAGTCTCATTCAGGAATACAGCTACTAAAAATATTTTCAATGGTGAGGATACCAAAAAAGCACGGAAAACCTGCCCTAGAAATTTATGGAACGTGGTGCGACGGAAACTGGATTTAGTCGATTCGGCAACTTCGCTAGATGACCTACGCATTCCACCCAACAATTGTTTGGAAGTTTTAGTCGGTGATCGGCAAGGTCAGCATAGCATCCGAATCAATGATCAGTACCGTATCTGTTTTATCTGGACTATAAACGGTCCAGATAATGTTGAAGTCGTTGATTATCATTCCAGTTAAAAAAGGAGTATAAACATGGTTCGCACACCCACCCATAGAAGACCCACCCATCCGGGTGAAATGCTGAACGAGGAATTTTTGAAGCCGATGGGCATCACACAGAGTCAACTCGCTGATGCGATTGGGGTTCCTTACCAGCGAATTAATGAAATTGTCAACCGTCGCCGGGGGATTACCCCTAGCACCGCTTTAAGACTTGCTAAATACTTCCAAGTCTCTCCTGATTTTTGGTTGAATCTTCAAACCCGATTGGATTTGTTTGACACTAAACAGAAAGAGGGGGAACAAATCGAGAAAATTCTTCCGCCCGCTACAAGAGTAATTACAAGCAAGCCTATTGGAGTCGGATAAAACGAAAAACTTGTATCGCATCTCAAAGAGAAGCTTCACTCAGTTGAGAATGCTTTGGGTTCTTAACAATTCTTAATGTTTCGATAATAAACCTTTTCGCAAGATGAACAGTAACCTTGTACCACTTAACTCCAAAGTTTCTCACTTAACCCTGGTTCCCCCTAACACCGATTGGGAGAGGGTTTTAGGTGATTGGTTGAATACTAAGCGAAGCAATCACACGCGGCGTGTGTACCAAAAAGATATTGATAATTTTCTCGCTGATCTGGGTACGGAATTGGGAAAATTCCTATCACTTGATCGCCATGGTGCTTATGCCCTAGTTTCCCGCTATAAAGGGGATTTACTCCAAAAGGGGTTAAAATCAGCAACGATTAACCGACGGTTAGCCGCTATCAAGTCATTAGTCTGTTTTGCTTATAATTGCGGTCACTGTGAATTTATGTTAGAAGCGGTCAAGGGTGAGAAGCTGTCAGCTTATAGAGATACTTCCGGGGTTGACCCGGAGACATTCAAGCGAGTGCTAGGGGGGATTGACCGGGGAACATTAAAAGGTATCCGTGATTATGCCCTCTTGATGCTTCTTTGGAGTAATGCCCTAAGACGGTCCGAAGTGTCAAAAGCCAATATCGCTGACTTTGACCCGGTAGCTAAAACCCTGAGAATTTACGGTAAGGGTAGGGGGAATCAATCAGAGATTGTCTCTCTTGGCAGTGGCACGGTCACGGCGATTGAGTCTTGGCTGTCAGCAAGGGGTGAGACTAACCCCGATAAGGCCCTGTTTTGTTCTGTGAATGCCGGATACCGGGACGGCCGCCTATGCACTCAAGCTATCTACAATATTGTTAAAGAACGCTGTCAGGATGCCGGCATAACTAAAACTATGTCACCCCATAGGGTACGCCATAGCAGTATCACCGCCGCGCTTGAGGCTACCGGGGGGGATGTTAGGAGGGTCCAGAAGTTATCGAGGCACTCTAGCTTGAATACCCTTTTAATTTATGACGATAACCGTAAAAATCATCAGGGAGAGGTGACAGATATTTTAGATAGTCTAATTTAACCCAAAAAAAGACGGGTTAACCCGTCTTTTTGTAGTTAATAATTTTAACTAACTAAAGCATCCAAGACCCCAACGATAAAACCAGAATAACTAGAGTATTTACTCGCTTCGATGCTTACGCTTTCTTGATATTTCTTGGGTAGTATATTGGCAAGATCGTGGACTAAAACCCGCTCCCAATCGCCAGATACAGCCTTTGATAGTTCGGTTAGGTTTTCCCAATCACTATCACTCAGCGTTAGGGTTTTGCCGAAAAGACAACCCTGATTATATGCTGTTTTGGTCATTTTTTATGCTTAATAATTGTGGCATGATCGCAATCAGTTAGCTCTCTGAGTGATTGCCTATCTTCTACCCAGCCAGACCCTAATTTTTTAATGACCCAATATTATCATAGTTTTGTTTGCCGTAAACAGAAAATCAGTTAGCGGTATGACACTTCTCAAAGTGTCCATCTTGGCTAGACAGTGACTATACAATTGGCTATCCTATGAATAGACAGATAGACAAAAAGGATAGACAACTATGGCACGCGATAAACTAATCACAATCAGGATCGAAGGGGACAAAAGACAAGCTTTTGGGGACTTGGCAAAATCCCACAACACTGATACGGCCTCACTTCTATATGATTTTATTAATCAATGCCTAGACGGTAGGATAGACATTAAGCTAGTCACGGGTAAGGGGAACCGGATAGACAAGATAGACAATCAGATAGACAGCAATCGGATAGACAAATTAGAGACGGATACTCAAAAGATAGACGAACGAGTAGGCAGTATAGCCAAAAAACTTAACGATTGGGTAGAGGCTTTTGATGATCGCCTAAATGATTGTGATCAAGGATTAACCAACAGAATGATCAGCTTGGAACACAGGCTAAATGCTCTCGCTTCTCAATTGGATAGTCAAAGAATAGACAGCAAGATAGACAGTATAGACACAGATAGTCAAAAGGATAGACAAGGGGAAAACCCCGATATGGGAACCGTTGCCACGGTTGAGACTGTTTATACCGTTGAGACTGCCATAAATACTGTAGAGGCTGTCACAGAAATAGATGAGTCTGTGGATGAATCAGGCAATTCCCCCCTTCCCAATCAGGAAAATGTAGAGACTGCTGATACTGTGGAACCAATCTCATTAATAGATGAACTGGTAACGGGATCGATCGGTCCCGTTCCGGGTGAAACTGACTCAATTGAATCAGTAACGGGTGAGGGTACAGTAAGCAACCGACAAGGCTTAACCAATGACCAATTAAGTAAAAAGATAGGCATACCAACCTCAACTATCGAAAAGTGGAAGGGGAAAATTCGCGAAGGGAAAGAAATCACGTCAACAAAATACCCTAAATTTTTTAAACAGTGGACACTTAATCTTGCTGATAGCCTTTGGTATGAAGTCTAATCACTTCGGTTCTTCGGTTTTTGTTATGCAATGGACGGGGGTTATAAGGGATGGAACCCTTATATAGAAAGGCATTTGGCGATTTTTGTCAATTATTTTTGATCTAGAGCGAACTAATCAATTAAGTCTCTTGCCAGATAAGGATTT
>NZ_JAPZQM010000431.1:0-4556 GCF_027530565.1 Microcystis sp. LE19-10.1B
AAAACTTTTCTGACTTTTCTTCAGCCATTTATGAATGTTTGAATGATGCCCATTTGAAACATAAAAAAGAACTGGATTCCTTGCTGACTCTACGATTTCAGAAGTTTAATAAATCTCAGATTATGAACGTCTAAAGTATAGATCAAGGGGGGATCAAGGGGGGATTAAAGGCAAAATCCATTTTTAATTTAATTATAACCAGCTACTTATCTAGAGTAGAGTGATTCCGTATTTCTCTCCAGCCAGATAGTTATACCACTAAATAGTACAAAAGTCTAGAGATTCTGTTAAGTCCCATTAATCGGGCGGCGTGGCAGCATCGAAGCTTACTGCTATAATTACTTACGGACAAAGATAATAAATAAAATTTATGGGCGACTTTTTTGATAACGTGAGCCGTTACCCCCGCTATCTGATTAGCTTTAGTTTAGGGATTTTCTTCGCCTTTTTCGGCTGGTTGGCCCCTTTATTAAAAAATCCCCTCACAGCGATCGCACTTGTGGGCTTTCTGGGGGGAACTTTCGCCTTTCTTTATTTCACCCTCAAAGCCATGCTCGGATTAGCTTGATACAATGGTAAGGGTTTCGCTGTTTTTAGGGGACGAAAATTATGGCTAACGACCGTCGAGTATCTCGCGTGTCCTCGCTAATTAAGCGCGAGGTCAGCCAAATGTTATTAATGGAAATTAAAGATGATCGGGTCGGTGCCGGTATGGTTAGCGTTACCGATGTGGATCTCTCCCACGACCTGCAACACGCTAAAATTTTTGTGTCTATCTACGGCAACGAAGATGCAAAGGCCGAAACTATGGCCGGTTTAAAAGCTTCCGCAGGATTCGTCCGGCGCGAACTTGGTCAACGCATCCGTCTCAGACGTACCCCCGAAGTGGTCTTCCTAGAAGATTCTTCCCTCGAACGCGGCGATCGAATGTTACACCTTCTTGATCATATTAAAAGCGATCGACCCCCAGAAGATGACGATTCCGATGAAGAATAAAACTATTAGCCGTCTTTTTTCTCCCTGTCTCCTGTCTCGGAGTCTCCTGACTTGAAAGAGGGTGTGGGGTGTGGGGTGTGGGGTGTAGGGAAGGAAACCTCTTTCATCTGTGGGGGTGAAAATTTTTTCATCGGGACTGTCTCGGAGTCTCGGAGTCTCGGAGTCTCGGAGTCTCGGAGTCTCCTGTCTCGGAGTCTCCTGTCTCCTGATAACTGATAACTGATAACTGATAACTGAATAGTGAGCGATCGCATTTTATCCCTAAAAGAACGTATTGGTCAGATGATAGTAGTCCGCGCTTCCGGCTATCTCTTTGACCAACAAATCCGCTATCCTGCTTGGGAACCTGTCAACGCCACCCTGAAACATTGGTTAGAAACCCTCCACCTCGGTGGGGTAATTCTCTTAGGAGGCAGCGCCGCCGAAATCGCTTTCCGTAGCCAACAATTACAAAGTTGGTCCAGCGATAATCCTCTCCTCATCGCCGCCGATATCGAGGAGGGAGTCGGCCAAAGGTTTTCCGGCGCCACTTGGTTTCCCCCCCCGATGGCTTTAGGAAAAATAGCCGAAAAAAGCTTGACAAAAGCCACAGAATATGCTAGGGAAATGGGAGCAATTACCGCTAAGGAGGCCCTAGAGATCGGGATTAACTGGATTTTAGCCCCAATTGTCGATGTGAACAATAATCCCGACAATCCCGTTATTAATATTCGTTCCTTCGCTGAAACTCCCGAAATCGTCGCTAATCTAGCTCAAGCTTTTATTTTAGGGGCGGATTCCTATCCAGTTTTGACCACGGCCAAACATTTTCCCGGCCACGGTGACACCAGCAATGACTCCCATCTCGATCTTCCCATTATCAACCACGATCATCATCGCCTAGAAGCGATCGAATTGCCCCCCTTTCAAGCGGCGATCGAGTCGGGGGTTGATAGTATTATGTCAGGCCATCTGTTAATTCCCGCTTGGGATGCCGAGTTTCCCGCCACTCTTTCCTCGAAAATTCTCGCGGAAAAACTGCGCCAAAATCTCGGTTTTCAGGGTTTAATCGTCACCGATGCCCTGATTATGGGGGGAGTAACCAAAATTGCCAGCGCTGCCGCCATAGCAGTGAGGGCGGTACAGGCGGGGGCCGATATACTGTTAATGCCACCCGATCCGATCGAAGCGATCGAAGCGGTGTATAGTGCCGTGCAAGCGGGTACAATTAGCGAAGCGAGAATTAATGATTCTTGGCAACGTATTCAACGAGCAAAAGAGAAATTGGGGCAAAGACAGCCATCCTTAGAATCCTTAAGCAGTTTAGCGGCACCGCAAGCTCTAGAGATTGTCAGCGATATTTTAAAAGATTCCCAAACAGTTAGCGCTAATTTACCGATTAAAGCCACTCAAGGCCGCAATTTAATCATTATCGATGATTTACTCAACTGTGACTTTCTCGATCGCTCTTGTCCGGCGGTGACAATGCCCCGACAATGGGGTTATCAAACCCAAATAATTGATTGTAGCACCTTTAATCAGTCCCTCGTCTCCCCAGAAACGACTCTCCTACAAGTATTCATCCGTGGTAATCCTTTTCGGGGTAGTGCCGGATTAGGGGAGGAAACGAAAGCTATCTATCAAGCTTTGCTGAAAACCGGACAAATTCAAGCATTGATTATTTATGGTAGTCCCTACGTTTTCCAGTGGTTTCGTCAACAAAGCGGAGAAATTCCCTATCTTTTCAGCTATGGACAACAACCAAGCGCCCAAAAAATTGCCCTAGAAACTATTTTTGAGGGGCCCACTAGCGGCGAAAATCAGACCGATACTTTCATTTAAGGGCAAAAATTGTCTAGTAACCATTGGGCAATGCGATCGGAGGCCCCGGCCGATCCCATTCTCTGACGACCATTAACGGCGATTTCTTGCCACTGTGGGGGATTTTGTAATAAATATTCTAACTTGTCTGCTACTGACTCGGCACTATCGCCTAAGAGAATTGAACAGCCTAATAAACGCTGTTGCAGTTTGGCAAAATGGCCAGTAAACTGTGGTCCAGATCCCGCAATCGTGATCGCCGGTTTACCCAAACCGACGAACTGTTCCGTGGCAGTTCCCGCCATGGCGATGGCCAGATGGCAGCGGCCTAAATATTCGGCGTAATCCCTTTGAGAAATAGTTATAAATACTTCTTGACAAATAAACTTATTTGTGCTATGTTCTCGCCAACCCTGGGAAATTAAAGCAGCCGTAAAAGATTCTAGGGGGAGAGAAGGAGCGATCGCCGCCAAAAATTCCAGCTTATAATCGGGAAAACGTCCGATAATGGCGGCCACAGCCTCGATAATTTGCTGCCAATTGTGGAGAGATTCGGGAAAGCGCGAACCGGGTAGCAGCAGAATATTTAGGCAATCTTGGGGAAAATCGCCCGTTATCGAGGGTAAAAGGTCATCCATCATCGGATTACCCCCATCGAAAACGGGAATTGACCACTGTTGTAAAATTTTGCTAGTTAAACTATCCCGGGGAAAAACCCCCCGACAGCGAGGACGGGCCATTAACCAGCGTTCCCAGGGATAATAGTAGGAACCCCAGAGGCGATCGATCATCGAGCTACTATCTAACCATCCCTGCTCATCCCGGAGATAGTATTCTGATTTAGCCGTTCCCACAAAAGCATAATCTGTCTCGCTCAACCAAGCAAGGGCAAGGGGTAAGATATCTCCCACCGCGACAATTTTTCCCCCTTCTTGGCCCCAATTTCTGACCAGACGGTATTGACGGGAGGTTAATCCTAATAATCCCTCCCGCAGATCTCGCCATAATTGTTTGGCATCCCTAGTGATAAAACCCCCAGAGGGCATTTTTTGACCTCGATCGAGAAGAGAAATCCCCAGACGAGTATAAGCATAACCGTTACCCACTAGGGGTAAAGCAGTAATATCCGGACAGTGGGGAGATGATTGCAGTCTTTTAATAATCCGGATCGCGATCTCGTCTTCACCGTGGCCATTACTCAAAAATAATAATTTCACTTTTTTTCTTAACTTCTGGCTTAAAGTCCTAAACTTCGGTTGTTTTATTCCCCTCGACCCTAGACAATGCTGATGGTTAGGGAACAATCAATTTTATAAAAGCAGTTAACCAACTCCCATTTAGTCTAATCTACCGGAAGGTTTCGCCGATCGCCTATCTCTGCCCTGATGGCGACCATTTGACCAAAGGTTAAGACTAAAAGATAAGAGATTAGTTTAACTGCTTCTATTTTTCTCGATCAAAAGACCAAATTTGGCCCCCCAGAGCCAAGAAGGTCAGAAACCTGCTCTGATCGCTAAGTAGCTGGTTATAATTAAATTAAAAATGGATTTTAGGTTCGATCCCCCCTTAGTCCCCCCTTGATAAGGGGGGTGCCGATCCCCCCTTAGTCCCCCCTTGATAAGGGTAGGGCTGTTTCATTCTCCCATCAGAATATCAAAAGTAAAAGCGATCACTGTCAGGTAAAATGAGGAGTGACCGGCAACTTTTCAAATATATGTTGAGCTTAATAGAAAAACTAAAACAAGTCAAGGACTTTCGGA